>CAJXSA010000214.1 GCA_913060595.1 uncultured Ignavibacteria bacterium | reverse complement strand
CGGCGAATTCATCATCAACAAGTACAAACTGAGTTTTTCCGCCGACCTCGTCTACGGGAACGCGGGCTTCAGCACCTTTTACGGCGTGCTCGGCACAACGCAGATGGCCTTCAGCGACATGCTGGGCGATCATCAGATCATGTTCCTGACCAACCTGATCGGCGACTTGAAAAACAGCGACTACGCACTCGGCTATTCCTACCTGCCCGGTCGCATCGACTGGGGAGTGCAGGGCTTTCACAGCGCACGCTTCCTGCTCTCGTACACCGGGGGACTGTATGACGACCTCGTGCGCTACCGGCAGTTCGGCTTCGGACTCAGCATGCGCTATCCCTTTGACAAGTTCAATCGCCTCGAAGGGTCGCTGACCTGGATGAACATTTCCCAGGAAAACCTCGACAGGGCGGATCTGCCGATACGCGAACGATCGGTGATCGTGCCGAATATCGGGTTCGTCCATGACAACAGCCTCTGGGGCATGTGGTCCCCCGTGCGCGGCTCCCGGTACGAGGTGCGCGCGTTCGGCAGTCCGGGACTCGGGGGCAGCTCGCTGACCTTCCTCTCGGCGACCTTCGACTATCGCAAATACTGGCGTTTCTGGGGCGACTTCTCCTTCGTCCTGCGCGGCTCCGGCGGCGGAAGCTTCGGACGCAATCCGCAGCGCTTCTTCCTCGGCGGAACCGACAACTGGATCAACCGCACTTTCGAGGACGGGCGCATCCCGATCGACAGCGAGGAGGACTTCGCCTTCCTGACCGCGGCGCTTCCCATGCGCGGCTACAACTACAACGCACGCATCGTGACGCGGTACGGACTTGGAAACGCGGAACTGCGCTTCCCTGTCGTGAAGTACTTCCTCGGGGGCGTGCTGCCGTACATCCTTCAGACGGTCAACGGAGCCATTTTCCTCGATGTCGGTGCGGCAATCGATACGTTCGAGAATTTCAAGGCCTTCGAGCGTGATCCCAACGGCAATCTCGAGAACGGAGATCTGCTGATCGGCACCGGTTTCGGTGCGCGCATGTGGTTCCTGGGCTTCCCGCTCAAGTTGGATGTCGCCTGGTCCTACAACGGAGCGCAGTTTTCGACACCGATTTACTATTTCTCACTCGGCGCGGACTTCTGATCCTCGCACCGGTTTGTCATTTACCGCCCTGTGTGCGATGTTCTCAGGGCGGTATTTTTTTTGCAGGAGAACGATGAAGCAGTACACGGTCGCGGTCGTCGGTGCCACCGGCCTGGTGGGCCGGACAATGATTCGCATACTCGAGCAGAGGAATTTCCCGGCACATGAGCTGCGAGCTCTCGCCCGAGCGCACAGCGCCGGCACACGGCTGCCGTTCCGCGGGGGAGAAATCAGCGTGGGAGAACTCACCCCGGCAGCATTCGACGGTGTCGATATCGCCCTCTTTTCCGCGGGAGGGGACGCCAGCAGGGAGTGGGCCCCGGTCGCGGTGGAACGCGGCGCCGTTGTCATCGACAACAGCAGCGCTTGGCGCATGCATGCGGATGTCCCTCTCATCGTCCCGGAGGTCAATCCGCAGGCGCTCACGGATGCCACACCGCGCATCATCGCCAATCCCAACTGCTCGACCATACAGATGGTCGTCGTACTCAAGCCGCTGCACGACCGCTATGAGCTTTGCCGTGTGGCGGTGTCGACGTATCAGGCAGTGAGCGGGGCAGGGCGGAAAGGACTCGAACAGCTCGCCGCAGAGCAGCGCGGGGAGACTGCGGCATCACCCGCATTTCCGCATCCGATCGCTTCCAATGTCCTCCCGCAGATTGCCGATTTCACCGCGGACGGTTTCACGACCGAAGAGCATAAAATGATCGACGAAACGCGGAAAATCCTCGACCTGCCCGCGCTGCCCGTCGCGCCCACCTGTGTGCGCGTTCCGGTCGCGGACAGCCACAGCGAAGCGGTATCCGCGACCTTCGTACGTGATTTTGAACTCGCAGATGTGCGCAGTGCGCTCACGGATTTCCCGTGTCTCACGCTCATCGATGATCCGGCGCAGGCACAGTATCCGCTCGCCGCGACCGCGCGGGGTCGCGATGACGTTTTCGTGGGCAGGCTTCGCCGCGATCCGTCGACGGATCGCGGGCTGATGATGTGGGTGGTGTCGGACAATCTTCGCAAGGGAGCAGCGACCAATGCGGTGCAGATCGCAGAGCTCTGGTGCCGCCTCAAAGAGCAGGAGGGCTGAGAGGGTGCAGGAGGGCTGGGAGGGAACAGACCTGCGCCCGCATGCAGGCGGGCGCTGACTGCGAGCAGAGGGTCAGCCCGCGGTGTGCATTGCGATGTACTGCAGAAACTCCTTTCGTGTCGACTCCTCGCGGAAACGCCCGGAATACTCCGCGGTGACCGTGCTGCTGTGTGTATCCTGAATGCCGCGCGCGGCGACACAGAAGTGCTTCGCGTCGATGACGACCGCCACATCCTCGGTGTTCAGCACACGCTTGAGTTCCTCGGCGACCTGACGCGTCAGGCGTTCCTGAACCTGCGGACGCCGCGCGAAGTAGTCCACGATACGGTTTATCTTCGACAGGCCGATCACGCTGCCGTTGGCGATGTACGCGACATGCGCCCTGCCGACGATGGGGAGGAAATGATGCTCACATGTGGTGTGCAGGCTGATCTCCTTTTCGACGAGCATTTCCCCGTACTGGAAACTGTTGGCGAAGACTTTCGCAACCGGCCGGTTGTCCGGTTTGAGGCCCTGGAAGATTTCCTTCACGTACATTTTTGCCACACGATGCGGCGTCCCCTGCAGGCTGTCGTCACGGAGATCCATGCCGAGCGTGTGCAGGATCTGCGTGAAGTGGTGCTCGATTCGCTCCATCTTTTCCTCATCGGTGAGCGCGAAGGCGTCGTCACGCAGCGGCGTGTCGACGGAGGAGGCCGCATGCATGTCGCCGCGCAGCTCCGTTTCATCCATATCAGGGGAGGGAAGCGGCGCATCCTGCGCGAGTGCGCTGTCGTGCGCGGACCGGTTCCGTGAGAAATGCGTGCCGTTTCCATTCGTTCGCCTGGCAATGCCGTTTGTATTCATCGTTGTTTCCGTTGTATGTTAAATTCTGACCGGGAAAAAATGTATTGAACTTGAACAGACAAACAACCGATATGCAGGGCGTGCGAGTTCCCGCCTCGGCGGATTTCGATCGCGGTGTGTTTAAGACACAGTTCGCTTCAGGGCAGCGTCCGCATCCGGAACCAGGAGTGCCGCGCACGTGTTATCTTTAGAACGCATACGTTTCGCATGACGGTCTTTCAGTACATATCGACAAATGCGCGGTTCTTCGCTCTCCCCCTGATGCTCTCCTATCTGCTGATGAGCATCGTGATCTCCTCGCATTTTCACCCGTCAAGCGCTGCTGACACTGCCTTGGTCAGCACTGCGTCGGATGCCGGTGCGCATCATGGAGTACATGGCCAGAGCAGCTGTCATGTTCCATGGTACGCGGCGTCAGCTTTCTCCGGCTTCCCGACACCGCTTTCTCCCGCGTCACCCCCCTATGCAGAATGGAGCCTCTGTGTTGCTCCCGTCGAAGAGCACGATCTGCTTTGCAACTGTCACCACACTGTGCGCGGTCCTCCCACCGCATGATCTCATTCCTTTCCTCCGCGTCAAGACGCGGCCATTCACGTAGTTCAATCACAGATCAATCGAACGAAAGGATTTATCATGCGCAAAGCAAAACTCGCAATACTTCTCTCTCTCCCGTTCATCCTCCTGACCGCCTGTGACGAAGACGATCCCGTAACACCGCAGGAGAATCATTTCGAGGCCATCGGTGTCGTGCTCACGACATCAGGAATGAATGTTGCCTCCATCCTCCGAGGAGAGACGGACGACACCCTCTACGCGGAGGTTGGAAAAGTCTCTGATCATCTCGAAGTGCAGTTCTACAATGAGGACGAGCAGATCGTCGACGCCCCTGATGACGGTGACAAAACCCTCTCCTGGGAAATCGGCGACACGAGCATTCTGGAAGTGCACCAGGACGATGGCCACGAAGGTGAATTCGAATTCCACCTGGAAGGCCTCGCGACCGGCATGACGACGCTCGAACTTTTCATCATGCACGAGGGCCATGCCGATTTCCGCTCCGGAAAGTTTACGGTCATCGTCCAGTAATCGTGTTGTGAGGCGTTTTCAACACCCGTTTGTTGCTCCGCGACCGGGGAAGCCTGGCTTCCCCGGATCGCGGAGCGCAGGCATGCGCTTCCGTGTCGTCTCCCGGATGCCGCTTCTCGGCATGCTGCTCTGCACCCTGTTCGCACAGGCTGCGATACTGTCGCCGGTGCAGGCCCAGTCCGCCCGCAGCGGCACATCCGCCCTGCGGGGCATGGTTCTCGATGCGGAGAGCGGTGCGTCGATCGATGGCGCTTACCTTTTCCTGCGCCCGCCGGGAAGCTCAACAGAGGCACAGGAGCAGACAACGGATGCGGAGGGAAGCTTCCTGTTCACATCCCTGAACACGGGAGAATATCTTCTCCAGGTGAGCAGGACCGGGTATCGCGCACAGCGTCTGACCGTGGACATACCCGACCGGGCAGAACGTGATCTGATCGTGTATCTCCATCCCAGAACCTATCAGACGGCACCGGTCGTCGTCACCGGCACGCACATGCACACGCGCACCGAGAAACCGGGGGAGGTGGCGACAGTGCTGCGGGGCAAGGAACTCGACAGGGAGCTGGGACTGACACTTGCCGCGACGTTGAAAAACGAGACCGGACTTGCCATGCGCGCCATGGGGCCGGCCCCTGCCCGGCCGGTGATTCGCGGACTCGGCGGTGACCGTGTGCTCGTGAGCGAGGACGGCAACAAAACCACGGACCTGAGCGCCAGTTCACCCGACCATGCGGTGACCATCGAGCCCTTTGCCGCGGAGCGCATCGAGGTGCTGCGCGGACCGAAAGTGCTCACGCAGACCCCGGTCACCATCGGCGGGGTGGTGAACGTCGTGCGACATGATGTGCCGCAGGACATGCACCGGCACACGCTCGGCACGCTGGGACTGTACGGCGAATCGGCGAACGGCGGAGTACTCGGATCGTTCCGCGCGGAAGTGCCGCTGCAGCCGGTGATGCTGCGCGGAGAGTTCAGCCGGCGCAGCACGGGCGATCTCCGCACACCGGAGGGACGATTGTATAACTCCGCCAGTGAATCGACCGATCTCGGCTTCGGCGGAAGCGTGATCGACGACGGCAGCTACGCGGGAGTTTCCTTCCGTCAGTTCGACCTCGAGTACGGCATCCCCGGCGGCTTTGTCGGCGCCCACCCGGACGGCGTGCAGATTGAACTCGAGCGCCGCCAGTACAACGTGCGCGCATCACATACGGTGGACGCCGCGTGGATGCACGACATCACCGTGCAGCTGAGCCGCGCGTATTACCGGCATCGCGAATTCGAAGCGAGCGGTCGTATCGGATCGGAATTCCGCATCGTCAGCTATCCCGGGAAAATCTGGTTTTCACATCACTCCCTCGGTCCCATCGACGAAGGCATCGCGGGAGTGAGCTTCGAGTACCGGGATTTCGATGTGGGCGGATTCGTTTTCACCGCCCCGAGCACGTCCGTCAATGTTTCGCCCTACCTGTATGAACGCCTTGAACTCGGTCCCGTGCAGGTGGATGCCGCGGTGCGCTACAATTACGACCGCATCGCGCCGCTCGAAGAGAAATTGGATGCGCGCATCGGACAGATACGCACGCGTGAATTTCATACGTGGTCCCTTTCCGCAACGGCGCTGTACGAGATCTCAGAGGTCGTTCATCTCGGGGCGAATGTTAGCAGGTCCAGCCGCGTGCCGACGATAGAGGAGCTGTTCTCCGAAGGTCCCCACCTGGCCGCGTATTCCTACGAAGTGGGAAATCCGGATCTTGCGGACGAGAACGGCATCGGCACCGAGGTGTTCCTGTATCACCGTTTCCCCACGCTCTATTTCAACATGACATTTTTCCGCAACGACATGCACGCCTTTATCATCCCCAGGAATACGGGGGAGATCAATTACGCGACTTTCCTGCCCGTGTATGCCACCAGCGGCGTTCGCGCACTGCTGTACGGTGGAGAGATGCAGGTGCGATGGGATGCCACCGACGCGCTGACGCTGGACGCGTCGCTGAGCTACACGCATGGCTCGTTCCGGGACAGCGGGGCGCCCCTACCGCAGATTCCCCCGCTGAAGGGACAGCTTGGAGTGACCTGGAAAACGGCCGCGTGGCGCTTCGGGCTGAACGGCGAGTTTGCCGACAGGCAGTCCCTCGTCGATGAATTCGAGGAATCGACCGCGGGCTACGCGCTGCTGCACGGTTTCGCACAGTACTCTTTCACTACCGGACAGCAGGTGCACAATGTCTCGCTTTCCGCGGAAAACCTCCTCGATCAGCCGTATCGCAACCACCTTTCCCGTGTCAAAGCGATTCTCCCTGAGGCGGGATTGAACCTCCGCCTGACATACAAGCTGCATTTTGAAATTTAGGACACCCTAAAATAAAATTTTAAGGTGTCCTAACTCTGCTTTTTCGCCAATTCTTGCTTCCGCAGTCTCTGCAGTCATTGTTCAGAACGCAAAACCGGCAGTAACGTCGAAGCGCGTTGTCTCATGCGAGAGTCCCACGGACGCGCTGAAGGTGTACGCGCGCTCCACCGGAGCGAACCAGAGTCCGCCGCCCCAGGACGGATGCCAGCGGTCACTGTCTTCTTCCTCGACAAACACCCTGCCGCTTTCGCCGAAGAGAAGAATGCCGATATCCATCGGAACGATGATGGATGCGCTCCCGAGCGAGGCCCGCCATTCCGCGCTCGCGAACACGGCGGCGTCTCCCGCGAAGCGGTTCAGCTCGTAGCCGCGGGCGGAG
>CAJXSA010000213.1 GCA_913060595.1 uncultured Ignavibacteria bacterium | reverse complement strand
CCGCTGCTGTCCACGACAGCCTGCGCCGCCAGGAGTCCGGGCAGAAAAACAATCGCGACGAATATGACGCAGGCGGCGGATTTCACGACAGTGCTGTACGCATAGGTATGTTGTGCGGTTCCCGGATGACCCGGACCGCGGAAACTGGCATCTGACAAAGGTACAAAAACCCCTTTCATTCTTCCCATGCATCCGCCGTCATGTTTCCGCAACGACCGGTCGTGCCGGTAAGCGTCACTCATCGCTGAAATGCAGCGCACCCGATGCCAGATTGCATTCGTAATTCTCCATGCATTTTGCGTACATTTTCTGCATTCCCTCTCGGGGACACCGCACAGAAGGCAGAATGCATCCTTTTTACCACATCTCTCCACTCTACCATGCTGACGACAGCGTTCGCCTGAGCGGCGCCGTGTCGCGCAGCGGTGACCACAGGGATCCCTTCGAACGAGACCGCGCCCGCATCATTCACAGTTTCGCTTTCCGACGACTGCAGTCCAAAACACAGATCTTCGCGCTCGGAGAATCTTCATTCCTCCGCACGCGGCTGACGCATACGCTCGAAGTGAGCAACATCGGCCGCGCTCTCGCTGCAGTGGTCAACAGCACGATCTGGCCGGGATATCCGCTCGGCACGGTAACAGAGGCCTTCGAGCCGCTGGGCGGACCGATCGACACCAGCCTGATCGAGGCGGCCTGTCTTGCACATGACCTGGGACATCCACCGTTCGGACACCGGGGCGAGGAAGCGCTCAATCAGTGTGTCTGGACACGCTGGCCGGGCAGGGGCAACGGATTCGAGGGGAACGGGCAGACCCTGCGTCTCCTCACCAATGACACGCTGGAGGTCCACGGGGAGCGGCACGGGCTCAACCTCACGCGGGCGACACTGCAGGCGGTTCTGAAATATCCCGGCATCTATGCGGATCTTGTCAACCCTGACCGTTACCCCGATCCGAAGGCATGCCCCCCCTTCAAACCCTGGGCGCCACCGAAGTGCATACACAACGAGGAAGCCTCACTGCTCGCATGGCTGCTCGAGCCCTTCCCTGCATCCGACCGCGCACGGCTGCTCCGCATTGAGCGACGCGACGGCAAGCATGCCCGCACGCTGCACAAGACGCTGGAAGCGAGCGTGGTGGAACTTGCCGACGACATCGCCTACGGTACGCACGATGTGGAGGATGCCTTCTTCTCCCGGCTGATCACGCCGGATGCGATCATCGCTTACATGCCCCGGTCGGAATTCGACGATCCTTCCGTGCACGACACCTTCGCCGCACTGATCGAACGCATGGGACGCGGCGCTGGCGGTTCCCGCCGCGACGCAGTACATGAGAAAAAGGAGGCGGGCGCCGAACTCATCAGCAGACTGATCACCGCCGCCGAACTGCGCGAGGACACGGACTTCATCTATCCCCGCCTCAGGTGGAATGTCAGTCTGCCCGATGATGCGCGCCGCGTCCTCGACGCACTCAAAAGCGCTGTCTACGACATCGTCATCAACGGACCGGCCGTGCAGAGCCTCGAATACCGCGGAGGGATCATCATTCAGAAAATCTTTGCCGCGTACTGCGACTCCCCTGAACTGCTCGGCGGTAAACACGGCCACCTGCTCAGGGAAGCGGCAGACGAGAAACAGCGACTGCGCGTTCTCTCGGACTATATCGCGGGCATGACAGACACGTTCGCGGAGCGCACGTACAACAGGCTTTATCAGCCGGGAAGCGGCTCCGTGTTCGATCGCGCATGATGCGGTTGTGCACGGGAAATCAGCTCGTATACTTTTTTTGTCGACAAGACGCAGGACTCAGTATGAAATCCATCTTCATCACAGTACTCCTCCTCTCACTCAGTTATTCGCAGGCTCACGCGCAGGACGACAGCGCAGACAGCGTGGAGAGCGGATATGCATTCACAATGGTCAAGCAGCTCCCGTCCACACCGGTAAAAAATCAGTACAGGACAAGCACGTGCTGGAGCTTCTCCTCCATATCTCTTCTCGAATCCGAGCTCATGCGTCTGGGCATGGGAGAATTTGACCTTTCGGAAATGTTCGTTGTCCGGCATGTCTATCAGGGCAAGGCCGACAAATACGTCCGCATGCACGGCAGCGCACAGCTTGCCGGAGGCGGCGCCTTCAACGATGTGCTCATGGTGCTGCGGAACTACGGCATGGTTCCGGAATCGGCATACCCGGGCATCGCGTACGAGGAAGAAAAGCATGTGCATGGCGAACTCGACGCAGTGATCAAGGGCTACGTCGACGCCGTCGTGAAAAACCGGAACGGACGGCTGACTCCCGTGTGGGTAAAAGGACTGGCAGGCATACTCGACGCGTATCTCGGTGAGTATCCGGCTGCCTTTTCATGGAAAGGCAGTGAACAGACGCCACGCAGCTTCGCCGATGACATCATGAAGCTCGATCCGGCGGATTATGTCCTTCTTTCCTCATACACACATCATCCGTTCTACGAACAGTTCGTGCTCGAAGTCCCGGACAACTGGGATTACGGCCTGGTATACAACGTCCCGCTCGACCAGTTGATGGCCACGATCGACCATGCGATAGACAACGGGTACACCGTCGCCTGGGCAAGCGACGTGAGTGAAAAGGGCTTCGATTACCGCAAAGGCCTCGCGGTGCTGCCGGCAAAGGAATGGGACGACATGAGCAAGACGGAAAAAGATTCTGTTTTCAAATACCCTGTCCCACAGAAAGCCGTCACGCAGGAGATGCGTCAGAACGCGTTCGACAATTACAGCACGACGGACGATCACGGAATGCACATCATCGGCATCGCAACGGATCAGAACGGCGACAGGTATTACTATGTGAAGAACTCCTGGGGCGTCAAACGCAGCCGGTATGACGGTCACTTCTATGCCTCGGAAGCCTTCGTCGCCTGCAAAACCATGTCCATCATGCTGCACAAGGAGGCGATTCCGTCAGCGCTGCGTGAGAAACTCGGATTGTAGCGCTGTCAGCCGCCGTCATGCCGTTTCCAATGAGCTTCGTTCCACTTCTGCGGTCCGTACGTGCTATTTAACTCCATCGAGTTCGCGGTTTTCCTTCCGGTCGTCTTTCTCGGCTACTGGCTCCTGACCGCGCGCCGTACCGGACTGCAGAACCTGCTCCTCCTCGCCGCAAGCTATGTCTTTTACGGCTGGTGGGACTGGCGTTTCCTCTCCCTGATCCTCCTCAGTTCAATGGTGGATTTTCTCGTTGGACTCGGCATGGAGAGCACCGGGCGGCAATGGAAGCGACGGCTGCTTCTCGGCATAAGCCTGGGCGTCAATCTCGGACTGCTCGGATTCTTCAAATATTTCAACTTCTTCGCCGAAAACTTTGCGGCGGCGTTCACGCTCTTCGGCCAGCACATCGATCCCGCGCGGCTGTACATCATTCTCCCGGTGGGCATCAGCTTCTATACTTTTCAGACCCTGAGCTACAGCATCGATATCTACCGCGGCCGCATGCAGGCGTCGAAGGACATCGTGTCCTTCTTCGCCTTCGTCGCATTTTTTCCGCAGCTGGTCGCCGGTCCGATAGAGCGCGCCACGAACCTGCTGCCGCAGTTCCACCGGCGACGCGTCTTCGACTATCACCGGGCGGTCGACGGGTCGCGGCAGATTCTCTGGGGACTGTTCAAGAAAATCGTCATCGCCGACAACGCCGCCGTCTTTGCCGACAGCATTTTCAACGGATACGCAGACCTTCCGGGCAGTACACTCCTTCTCGGTGCCGTGTTTTTTGCGCTGCAGATATACGGCGACTTCTCGGGATACTCCGATATCGCCATCGGCACGGCACGTCTGTTCGGCTTCGACCTCATGCGCAATTTCGCGTTCCCCTATTTCTCCCGGGATATCGCGGAGTTCTGGAGACGCTGGCATATATCGCTGTCGACCTGGTTCAGGGATTATCTCTACATCCCTCTCGGCGGCAGCCGCGGCGGCCGCTGGATGCAGACCAGGAACGTGATGATCATTTTTCTCGTCAGCGGTTTCTGGCACGGCGCGAACTGGACCTTCCTGGTGTGGGGCGCGCTGAATGCGCTCTATTTCCTGCCCCTTCTCCTTCGTCACCGCAACCGCACGCACACGGACACGGTGGCAGAAGGCCGTCTGCTGCTCGCACCACTGGAGGCCGCGCAGATGGCGGGGACCTTTCTCCTCACCTGCCTGGCATGGATTTTCTTTCGCGCACCCAGTGTGTCTGACGCCCTCTCATATCTCGGCGGCATTCTCTCGCCCACGCTGTTCTCATTGCCGGCAATCCCCATGGGATATTTCCCCCTCGTATCTGCGTTTTTTCTCGCTGCAGAATGGATGCAGCGGGAACAACAGCACGCACTGCAGCTCGACCGCTTCCGCATGCATCCTGCCCTGCGATGGAGCATGTATTATGGGATCGTTCTCATGATCATGTACTATGGGGGCGAACAGCAGTCATTTATTTATTTCCAGTTCTGAGCATTCGCCCCGGCATGAAGCGTTACCTCCGACAGATCGCACTTTTCTTTTCCCCGCTGTTCGCGGTGCTCCTGCTCTATGTGATCATGGATCCGTTCAGGGTGCTCCGTGAGTACGAGGTGTATTACACGTCGGGCGAAGCGGATTACGTGGTGCTCAACCGGGGTTATGTCGGCACGGAAACCTTTGCGCAGCAGCATCCGCGCCATCGGTACGACTCGTTCATTTTCGGGAACTCCCGCTCACTGTTCTGGCAGGTGCGCGACTGGCAGCCACTCCTGCACGAGGGTGCTTCGTGTTTCCATATGGACGGTTCGGATGAGTCCCTGTACAATGTGCACAGGAAGATTCGCTATCTCGACTCCGAAGGGGTGCGTATTCGACAGGCGCTGCTCGTGCTGGATTTCTCGCTGCTGGGACGGGCGGAAGCGCAGACGGGACACCTGACCGCAACTCCGCCCCGGCTGACAGGATACCGCAATATCCTTTCATTTCACGGTGCTTTCCTTCTCGCCTACCTCGATCCACGTTTCCTGCTGGCGTACTATGATTTCTCAGTATTCGGGACCTATCGCGAGTACATGCGCGATCACAATGTGCTGAACGCCGAGCCCATGGCCTATGACGCGATGACAAACGAGATTCGCTACCCCCAGTTCGAACATGCGATAGAGACCGGCACCTACTACACGGGGAAGCGCAAAGCCCTGTTTTATAAGCGGCGGGAAGACATACCATCCTCCCCGGCCTGCATCGGTCCGACGCAGCTGCGTCTGCTGACCGACATACGGGACATCGTTGAACGCCAGGGAAGCGTCCTGCATGTCGTCGTCAGTCCGCTCTACAATCAGCGTGCACTTCATGTCCGTGACCGTGCAACGCTGCAGGAGGTGTTCGGGATGCAGTGCGTGCACGATTATTCCGGCGTGAATGACATTACGGAAGATTTTCGCAATTACTACGAATTATCTCATTATCGGCCGCATGTCGCAGCGCGCATCATGCGTGAAATCTACGCGACAGAGAAATGACTGACCGCCTCATCGCACACGGACCATGGTGCGCTCCCCGACAAGGACGTTATTGAAGAACAGCTGCACGACGTACGCACCAGATGCCATGCCGCGGGCATCAAGCGGAAAACGGTATTCCCCCTCCTCCTGACGACCGAAAGATCTCTCCCGGATTGTCCTGCCGGCGATGTCCGTGATGCGAAGCGCGACATCACCGCCTGAAACCAGGGTATACGGAACGACGGTCTCCGCGCCGGTCGCCGAGGTGACCGGGTTCGGATAGTTCTGTCCGAGGGAAGCGGACACGGGGGTGGCGGGTGAATCCGAGAGGATCGACAGGCTCGACCGGTACATGCCGCGGCCATGGGTTGCAGCGAACAGCACCCCGTCCTGCCGCATGCGCAGATCGGCGATGATGACATTGCCGATGCCGTCGTTGTCGACCTGCCAGCTGCGGCCCTGATCGGTGGACACGAAAAGCCCCACATCCGTCCCGACATATATCTCCCTGTCATTTTCTGGATGCCGGAACACGGTATTCGCAGGAATGTCCGGGAGGGCTGAAGTACCGTTGCCGGAAAGATCCGTCCACGATGCCCCGCCGTCGGTGCTCCGCCAGGCGTGTCCGGATCCGAAGCCGCTGAACGTCGCGATGACATCGTGCGGATCCTCGGCGTGCACGGCGAAGTCCGTCACGAAAGAGCCCGGCAGACCGCTGTCGATGCGCCGCCAGCGCACGCCCCCGTCCGTGGTGACGAGCACGCGTCCCCGCGAGCTGCCCACGTACATCACGGCCGGATCGGATGCCGAAAGTCCGATGGCGGTCAGATAGGCGTTGTCCCCCGCCAGGTCCCCGCTGACAGCAGTCCAGCTCTCCGCCCCGTTTGTGCTGCGGTATATGCGGTTCGTTCCCGCATACAGCGTCTTCGGTGCGCCGGGCTGCATTTCGAACGGTGCGATGAAGGCGACCGGGTCGCTGCTGCCGAAGTCCTGGGACCGCGGGATGCCGTTCATGGCGACGTAAAACGTCCGGCCGAAATCGGTGGACTTGAGAAAATGCAGATAATACAGCTCGCCGTACCCGTAGCGCGGCTCGTCGGGATCTATGGCCGTGTATCCGCCGTCCCCGCCCGTGACGTCATACCAGCGATCTCCATCGAGCGTGCGCAATGTCCCGTTGTCGATGGTGCCGCCGATGACCGCGTCGCTTCGCGGATGCGGGGTGCCGCTGTGATACTGCACGGTCACCATGCCACCGGACATTTCCGTAAAGTGCTCTCCACCATCGAGCGAACGGAACATGCCGCCATCCGACGCGGCGAGAAGCTCTGCCGGATTGGCGGGATTGAACAGCAGCGCATGCTGATCCGCATGGACATACGTGAGATC
>CAJXSA010000212.1 GCA_913060595.1 uncultured Ignavibacteria bacterium | reverse complement strand
ACGTCATGACGCACGCGTTCTTCAAGGCCTGCCTCTTCCTGGGGTCCGGGTCCGTGATTCACGCCATGCACGAGGAACAGGATATCCGTCACATGGGCGGACTCAAGAAAGTGATGCCCAAGACGTACTGGACCTTCCTGATCTCGAGTTTCGCCATCGCCGGCTTCCCGCCACTGTCGGGCTTTTTCTCCAAGGATGAAATCCTCTGGAAGGCTTTCGCGGACGGCTCGGTGCTGCTCTGGGGTATCGGCGCGCTGGCCGCGCTCATGACGGCATTTTACATGTTCCGCATGGTGACGCTGACCTTCGAGGGCGAACCGCGCTGGGCCAAGGACAAGCATCCGCATGAGTCCCCCGCCACGATGACCATTCCGCTCATCGTGCTTGCGGCCCTGGCGGTGGTCGGCGGCTTCATCGGCGTGCCGGCGGTGCTGGGCGGCGGCAACGCCATCCATCAGTGGCTGCACCCGGTGTTCGCACAGGCCGAGCGCACCATGGCCCTTGCCGAGCATCACAATCACACGCTCGAGTACATCCTCATGGCCATCAGCGTCGCCATCGGCCTGACGGGCTTCTGGTTCGGCCGCAGCGTCTTCCTGAAGAATCCGGAAGCGGACAAGACCATCGCAGCGAAAACCGGTTTCCTGTATCGCCTCCTGGCCAACAAGTATTACATCGACGAGGGATACAACGGCAGCGTCGTGCGTCCCATCGTCAAGACCTCGGAGAGCTTCCTCTTCCGCATTTTCGATGTGCGCATCATCGACGGCATCGTCAACGGCGCCGCGAGCGTCACCGCCTGGGTGAGCCGTTCGCTTCGCGTCATTCAGACCGGCGTGGTGCAGAGCTACGCCGCGCTCATCGTTCTCGGCATCGTCTTCGTTCTCGGATTGATCATATTGGGCTGATACAACACGATGATTCCACACGTTCTCAACGTCGTCCTCTTTCTCCCCCTCATCGGTGTCGCCGCCGTGCTGCTGGCGCGCCGCAGCAACGAGGCCGCCCGATGGACGGGACTCGGCTTCTCGCTGCTGACCTTCCTGCTGTCGCTGGAGCTGTTTTTCAGTTATGACACGGCCAATCCCGCGATGCAGTTCGTGGAGAAAGGCAGCTGGATTCCCGCGCTCAACGTGAGCTATCACGTCGGGCTCGACGGCATTTCCATGCTGCTGGTGGTACTGACCACCTTCCTGACCCCCATCGTGCTGATCTCTTCGTGGAATTCCATCGCGAAGCAGGTTCCGGCGTACATCGCGCTGATGCTGCTGCTGGAAACGGCCATGATCGGCGTGTTCTCCTCCCTCGACACCTTCCTGTTCTACGTGTTCTGGGAGCTGATCCTCATCCCGATGTATTTCATCATCGGCATCTGGGGCGGCAAGGAGCGCATTTACGCCACGGTGAAGTTCTTCATCTACACCATGGTCGGCTCGCTGCTCATGCTCATCGCCATCATCTGGCTGGGGTATTACGCATCGACGCTGCCGGGCGGCGTGTTCACGACCGACATCACGCAGCTGTTCGACATCGCGCCCACGATTCCCCTCGACGCGCAGGGCTGGCTGTTCGCGGCCTTCGCGCTGAGCTTCCTGATCAAGGTGCCCGCGTTCCCGCTGCACACCTGGCTTCCCGACGCACACGTGCAGGCACCGACCGGCGGTTCGGTCATCCTGGCCGGCGTGCTGCTCAAAATGGGGACCTACGGTCTCATCCGATTCAATCTTCAGCTATTCCCGCAGTCATCCATCGAATTCGCCTCCATCCTTTCCGCGCTCGGCGTGGTGGGTATCATATACGGAGCACTGGTTTCCATGGTGCAGAAGGATGTCAAAAAGCTGGTGGCGTACTCTTCCGTGAGTCACATGGGCTTCATTCTTCTCGGAATTTTCGGCGTGACGGTCGAGGGTTTGCAGGGCGGACTCATCCAGATGATCAATCACGGATTGTCCACCGGCGCGCTCTTCCTCATCGTCGGCATGATTTACGACAGACGTCATACGCGCATGATTGAGGATTTCGGCGGACTCGCCCGACAGATCCCGGTGTTTTCGACGTTCTTCATGATCGTCACACTGTCATCGATCGGCCTCCCCGGACTCAACGGCTTTGTCGGAGAATTCATGATTCTCCTCGGTTCGTTCAACTCGACTGTCCTGGGTTCGCCCTGGTATGTGATCTTCGCCGCCACCGGCGTGGTGTTCGCCGCCGTGTACATGCTCTGGATGTTCCAGCGCGTGGTCTTCGGCGTCTCCCGCAGCGAGGAAAACAACAAGCTCGTCGACCTGTCGTCACGTGAGATCGGGCTGCTCCTGCCCATCATGCTGTTCATCGTGTGGATCGGTGTCTACCCGAGCACCTTCCTCGAGAAGTCCGAACCGACGATGCAGCGCGTCGTCGAGAAGCTGGAACAGGTTCAGCGAGGTGAATTGCTGTCAACCACTGTTTCAGACAAGTAATGCACAGGAGCACCCTGTTGAAACCGTTTTCCCGCATTGTCACAGCGTGTATCACCACGCTCGCGGCTCTCATGCTGTTCACCCTGCCGGCCCTCGCGTCGGAAGGGGGCGAATCGCATGTCATCGAGCCCAATCCCTGGATGGTGATTCCCTTCATCGTCCTGCTGCTGGCCATCGCCCTGATGCCTTTCATCAACGGCAAATGGTGGCATCACTATTTCCCGCATGTGGCCATCGGCCTCGGCCTGATCACCATCGTCTACTACGTTTTCTTCCTGCAGAATCCGGTGCGCATGCTGCACTCGGGCATCGAGTACTTCAGCTTCATCGCGCTGGTCGGATCGCTGTACGTGGTGGCGGGGGGACTGCACATCAGCCTCAAAGGCTACGCCTCCCCGGTGAAGAACACCATCATCCTCGCCATCGGCGCGGTGCTGGCGAACATCATCGGCACCACGGGCGCATCGATGATTCTCATCCGCCCTTTCATGCGGAACAACAAGACGCGTCTGCACGCGTATCACATCGTCTTTTTCATCTTTATCGTCAGCAACATCGGCGGAGGACTCACCCCGATCGGTGATCCCCCGCTATTCCTCGGTTACCTCAAGGGCATTCCCTTCTTCTGGGTGCTCGAACACGTCTGGGATATCTGGGGACTGACCATTCTGATGGTCCTCGCCGTCTTCGTCGCCATCGACTGGTTCTATTACATGAAGATGCCGGCCGACGTGCGGCACAAGCAGGATGACGCCGGCGACAAAACCACCGTCGAAGGCCTGCACAACATCGGCTTCCTGCTGATGATTCTCGTGGCCGTGTTCATACAGGATCCCCCCTTCGTGCGCGAGATCATCATGATCGCCGCCGCAGCGGGATCCTACTATACGACCAAGGAGCGCGTGCACCGCGCCAACGATTTCAACTTCTTCCCCGTCAAGGAAGTGGGTTTCCTCTTCCTCGGACTGTTCGCGACCATGGTGCCTGCACTCGACTGGCTGGAGATCAACGCCAGCTCTCTCGGCATCACGCAGCCGGGACAGTTCTACTGGGGCACCGGCATACTCTCGTCCTTCCTCGACAACGCCCCGACCTACCTGAACTTCCTCAGCGCGGAGATCGGCCTGCTTGTCAAGCCGGAGCTCATCGCACAGGTGAAGGAGGTGATCGCCAACGGCGCGATGCAGGCACCGAATTACATGCAGTACTCCGAAGAAGTGCGCTCGACCGTCGAAACCCTCGTGCGCTACCATGCGGGCATGGTCGCTGACAACGCCGTGCCTCTGAGCGACATCCAGGTCTCCGAGCTGATCAGCGTCCATCCGCTCTACGTGATGGCCATCAGCGTGTCGGCCGTGTTCTTCGGCGCCATGACCTACATCGGCAACGCCCCGAACTTCATGGTCAAATCCATTGCCGAGCAGATGGGCGCGAAAATGCCGTCCTTCTTCGGTTTCATGTTCAAATTCTCGATTCCCATACTGCTGCCGATCTTCATCCTGATCTGGTGGCTGTACTTCTCCTAAACAGGAATTTTCCTTACACTGCGATTTCAGGCATACATGATGGAACAATTGCTCACTGATACCCTGAACACGGCGCCGATCATCGGCACGATGCTGCTCGCGCTCATCGTGATCATGATCAACGCGCTCAAAAAGGATTCGCTCGCCGCGGAATACTGGGTGTCGCTCATCGGCATCATCGGCAACATCGCGCTTGCCGTCTGGGTGTTCCCCGTGCGCGGCACAGCCTTCGAAGGCATGGTGCTGACCGGCGGTTTTGCCAGCATCACCACCATCATCTTTCTCGTGGCCGCCGGACTGACGATCATCCTTTCCCGGGAGTACATCGCCAAGATCGGCATCAACGTCGGCGAATTCTTCCACCTGATCCTCCTCGCTGCCGCGGGCATGATGACCTTCGCGGCGGGCACGGACCTGGTGGTCACGTTCATCGGCCTCGAGCTGATGTCCATCGTCCTCTATTCCCTCGCCGGCATCAGCCGCCGCGTGCTCAAGGCCAATGAGGCTGCACTGAAGTACTTCCTGCTCGGTGCCTTCGCATCGGGCTTCTTCCTCTACGGCATCGCCCTGATTTACGGCACAGCGGAAACGACGAACATTCTTGAAATCGCACAGAACCTGCAGGCGCTCAAGTCCGAACCCCTGTTCCTGACAGGGGTCGGACTCCTGCTCATCGGCTTCGCCTTCAAGGTCGGCGCGGTGCCCTTCCACATGTGGGTGCCCGATGTGTACGAAGGCTCGCCGACGATGGTCTCCGCTTTCATGTCCACCGGTGCCAAGGCAGCGGCCTTCACCGCGCTGCTGCTGGTGTTTACCGCGACCTTCGACTTTGCCGACAGCAGCATCAACACCGTCTTCGCCGTGCTCGCCGTCGCCTCGATGGTGATCGGCAACGTGGTGGCGCTCTCGCAGAGCAATCTCAAGCGCATGCTGGCCTATTCCAGCATCGCGCATGCCGGCTACATGCTCATCGGCATCACGGTGGGCGGCGACATGAGCCTCGCCGGCGTGCTCTTCTACGTCGTCTCCTACATGTTCACCAACATCGGTGCCTTCGGCATCGCCGCTGTCATTGAGAACAAGGAGCAGGGCGGCACGGATATCGACGACTTCCGCGGACTGTATTACCGCCGGCCCTCGCTGGCCGTGCTCATGTCGGTGTTCATGTTCTCACTGGTCGGACTGCCGCCGCTCGCGGGCTTTTTCGGCAAGTACTACATTTTCGTCGCCGCAATCGAAGGCGGCTATACCTGGCTCACCATCATCGGCGTCATCACGAGCATGATATCGGTGTATTACTATCTCCGCGGTGATGTTCTTCCAGACCGAGGAGCAGCCGGGAAGTACCGAGTTCTCGGCCGGCAGCGCGTTCGCCCTGGCACTGTCCGCCGCGGGCATCCTGCTGATCGGCATCTTCCCGTCCTGGATACTCACGTGGATGGGCCGCTTATTCTAGAAGCACATGCTTCCTGTCTACACATCTGATGAGATGCGCGCCTGTGACAGGGCTGCCATCGAAGAATACGGCATACCGGGCATCGTCCTGATGGAAAATGCCGCACGGGGCGCCGTCGACGCCGCCGAAGAGTACTTCGGGGACGTGGAGGGCGCCTTCGTCGTTCTCGTCTGCGGCAAGGGCAACAACGGCGGGGACGGCTTCGCCATGGCCCGCCACCTGGTCAATCGCGGCGCGGGTGAAGTGCTCGTCTGCACCCTCGGTCCCGATGACGCATCGCAGGGAGACGCGCGCATCAATCTTGACATCACCCGCCGCATGGAAAAGGACACCACGCGTCTGCGCGTGAAACTGCTCGCGGGCAGCCCGGCACTCGAGGACGTGCTGGACCGGCGTCCCGACCTGGTGGTGGACGCCATGCTGGGCACGGGCCTCTCCTCCCCGGTCAAAGGGGAAATCGCGGAAATCATCGAAGTGCTCAACCGGACGGACCTCCCGGTGCTCGCCGTCGACGTGCCCACGGGCATCAATGCCGACACGGGCGACGTGCTCGGCAGTGCTGTGCGCGCGGAGATGACCGTGACCATGGGCGGACTCAAGCGCGGGCTGCTGCTGCGCGCGGGTCGCGCGTACGCCGGTGAGGTGCGCACGATAGATATCGGCATGTCCTCGGTCGGCTATGCCGCTCATGCGACCAGCACCTTCCAGCTCGGCATCGACGACGTGCGGCACTGGCTTCCACGACGGGAACTCGACGTGCACAAGTACCAGATGGGCAGCGTGTTCGTTCTTGCCGGGTCGACCGGACTGACCGGCGCCGCCGCCATGGCCTCCGAAGCAGCACTGCGCAGCGGTGCGGGCATCGTGCACTGTGGCATTCCCGCCTCGCTCAACACCGTCATGGAACACAAGCTCACCGAGGTGATGACCATCCCCTACCGGGAGACGGAGGCCGGCAGCTTCGCCCTGCACGATTACGATGCCATCCTCGAGCGTATCAACGGCGCGAGCATCAGCATCGTCGGTCCGGGAATCTCCCGGCATTTTGAGACGCAGAACCTGGTGCGCAGGATTGTCGAGCACGCCCTGCGTCCACTGCTGCTCGATGCCGACGCGCTCTATGCCATCCGTGACAACCTCGATCTCCTGCAGCAGTCCGACGCCGACATCATCCTCACACCCCACACCGGCGAGTTCGCGCGGCTGGTGAAGCAGGACAGGGATGAGATCGAGCGAAAGCGCATCGACATCGCCCAGACCTTCGCCGTGGAATTCGGCGTCACACTCGTGCTCAAGGGCGCTCCCACCGTGATCGCCGCGAAAGACGGCCAAGTGTACATCAACAGCACGGGCAATCCCGGCATGGCCACCGCGGGTTCGGGCGACGTGCTCTCGGGACTGATCGCCGGTCTTGCCGCCCAGGGCGCCGCACCTGATCACG
>CAJXSA010000211.1 GCA_913060595.1 uncultured Ignavibacteria bacterium | reverse complement strand
CGTCGTCCTCGATTTCGAACGGCGTAATTTCCGAGGCGTTGAGAATTTCGAAGGCGTCGACGATGACTTCGATCGCGCCCGTCGGCATGTCCGCGTTGGCCATCCCCTCGGGACGCGCCTGCACCGTGCCGGTGACCGAGAGCACATACTCCGAACGCAGTTCATGCGCCCGCGTGTGCACCTCTTCGTTGTGCTGCGGCGCGAACGTCACCTGCGTGAGGCCGTAGCGGTCGCGCAGATCAATGAAAATCATTCCCCCGAGGTCGCGCCGGCCGTCCACCCAGCCGTTGAGCGTCACGGTCTGACCGATATGATCGGCACGAAGAGCGCCGCAGGTATGTGTCCGCTGTGTAAATTCCATGATCATCCGTCTGTTGGTTTCGTGTCAAACATCAAATATAGGGGACGAGGGAACACGGATAAAACGGATCGTACGGATTTCCACGGAGATTTTGGCGGGCGCTCGAAAAAAGCATCCGTGAAAATCCGTCCGATCCGCAGGATCCGTGTTCACTGGAGTTCACGCGAATCTCATTTTTTTATGAGCGTGAATTCTCGTAATTTTGTTTCTGGACAGAGCTATCTTTATATCCGAAAAACACGCAGCACCTTCGTCGAATGGACACAGGCTTTGACAGCTTCAGAAAAACACAGATACAATCCGGCCCTGTCCTGCCATCCGTGCGCATTCGCCCGCGCCGGATCCCACAGCTGCATTCTTTGAATTCCCCCGCCGGCCGCCTGCCGGTGGACAGAGGCTCCCGAGGGGAGCGGAAAGGACACATGCCTTCTGAACGGACCGACTCATTGTCCAATTCCTTCACGAACAATGACTTGGATTGTCCGTCTCAGCGCGGGGAGCGCTGCACGGACTGCGCGCGGAAGACACACCGCCGCCATTTCTGCTAATGTCACAACCGATCTGATAAACAGAGGTACAGTATGAGCAACCGGAAAAAAGTGATGATCGACGGCAACGAAGCCGCCGCGTTCGTCGCGCACAAGACCAACGAAGTATGTGCCATCTACCCGATCACGCCCAGTTCCAACATGGGCGAATGGGCGGATGCCTGGTCTGCACAGAACAGGCCGAATATCTGGGGCACCGTGCCGGTGGTCTCCGAGCTGCAGAGCGAAGGCGGCGCGTCCGGCGCCGTGCACGGTGCGCTGCAGACGGGATCGCTGACCACGACGTTCACCGCGTCGCAGGGACTGCTCCTGATGATCCCGAACATGTACAAAATCGCCGGCGAGCTGACGTCGACGGTGTTTCACGTCTCCGCCCGTTCGGTGGCCGCGCAGGCGCTGTCGATTTTCGGCGACCACAGCGACGTGATGGCCGTGCGCCAGACCGGATTCGCGCTGCTGTCCTCCAACTCCGTGCAGGAGGTGATGGACTTCGCCCTGATCGCCCAGGCGGCGACTCTGCGCTCACGCGTTCCCTTCGTGCATTTCTTTGACGGTTTCCGCATTTCGCATGAGGTCATGAAAATCGAGGAGCTGTCGGACGAGGACATGTTCGCCATGCTGCCCGATGATCTGATCGCGGCGCATCGCGCACGCGCGCTCACCCCCGAGAAGCCCGTGATCCGCGGCACCGCGCAGAATCCGGACGTGTTCTTCCAGGCCCGTGAGACGGTCAATCCGTTCTACGACGCCTGTCCCGACATCGTGCAGGAAACCATGGACAAATTCGCCGAAGTGGTCGGGCGCGAATACAAGCTGTTCGATTACGTCGGTGCGCCGGACGCGGACCGCGTGGTCATCATGATGGGCTCGGGCGCCGGTGCGGCCGAAGAAGCGGTTGAATACCTCGTCGCGAAGGGCGAGAAAGTCGGCCTGATCAAGGTCCGCCTCTTCCGTCCCTTCTCCATCAAGCATTTTGTCGCTTCTCTTCCCGCCACCGTCAAATCCATTGCCGTGCTTGACCGCACCAAGGAGCCGGGCGCCGCGGGTGAGCCGCTGTACCAGGACGTGCACACCGCGCTGGCCGAGGCCATGACCGAAGGCAACCTTCCGATGGCCGCCTACCCGAAGGTCGTCGGCGGACGCTACGGCCTGTCCTCGAAGGAATTCACTCCGTCGATGGTCAAGAGCGTCTTCGACAATCTCGCGGCGGACAAGCCGAAGAACCATTTCACCATCGGCATCAAGGAAGACGTCACCCACAGCAGCCTGGACTACGATCCGCATTTCAGCATGGAACCCGACGATGTGTTCCGCGGCATGTTCTACGGACTCGGAGCGGACGGCACGGTCGGCGCGAACAAGAATTCGATCAAGATCATCGGCGAAGGCACGGATTTCCATGCCCAGGGCTACTTCGTCTACGATTCGAAGAAGTCCGGCTCGATGACCACCTCGCATCTGCGCTTCGGACCGCGGCCGATCAAGAGCACCTACCTGATCAACTCCGCCAAGTTCGTCGCCTGCCATCAGTTCTTCTTCCTCGAGAAGTTCGACATGCTCTCCCATATCATCGAGGGCGGAACCTTCCTGCTCAACTCGCCCTACGGCGCGGACGAGGTGTGGGACAAAATTCCGCGCATGGTGCAGCAGACGATCATCGACAAGAAACTGAAATTCTTCGTCATCGACGGGTACAAGGTGGCCGAGGCGACCGGCATGGGCGCCCGCGTGAACACCATCATGCAGACCTGTTTCTTCGCGATTTCCGGCATCCTGCCCAAGGACGAGGCCATCGCGAGCATCAAGGACGCCATCAAGAAGACCTACGGAAGCAAGGGCGACCGCATCGTGCAGATGAACTTCAACGCCGTCGACCAGACGCTTGAAAACCTGCACGAAGTGACCGTGCCCGCCGCGGCCACGAGCAGCATCGAAATGCCGCCGGTGGTGTCGGACAAGGCACCGGAATTCGTGCGTGAGGTCACCTCGATGATGATCGCAGGTCACGGCGACGACATTCCGACGAGCATGCTCCCCGTCGACGGCACCTTCCCCACCGCCACGACCATGTGGGAGAAGCGCAACATCGCACTCGAAATCCCCGAGTGGGATACCGAGACCTGCATCCAGTGCAACAAGTGCGCCATGGTGTGTCCGCACGCCACCATTCGCATCAAGGTGTTCGACGAGAAGGAAGTGGCCAATGCGCCTGCGAACTTCAAATACACCGACGCCAAGGGCAAGGAATACAAGGGACTCAAGTACTCGATCCAGGTGGCGCCCGAGGACTGCACCGGCTGCGCGCTCTGCGTGGAGGTCTGTCCCGCGAAGAACAAGTCGGAAGTGCGCCTGAAGGCCATCAACATGGTGCCGCAGCCGCCTCTTCGCGAACAGGAACGCGAGAACTGGGACTTCTTCCTCAACATCCCCGAGTTCGACCGCACAACCTGCCGCGTCGACACCATCAAGGGATCGCAGCTGCTGCAGCCGCTGTTCGAATTCTCCGGCGCCTGCTCGGGCTGCGGCGAGACGCCGTATGTCAAGCTCACCAGCCAGCTCTTCGGCGACCGCATGATCGTGGCCAACGCCACGGGCTGTTCTTCCATCTACGGCGGCAACCTGCCGACCACGCCGTGGGCGGTCAACGCCGACGGCCAGGGTCCGACATGGTCCAACTCCCTGTTCGAAGACAATGCGGAATTCGGTTTCGGCTTCCGCCTGACCATCGATCAGCAGAACCGCTTCGCACGCGAGCTGCTCATGCGCATGGCCGGTGACATCGGGGAAGACCTGGTGCGCGGTCTGCTTGACAACGATCAGAAAACCGAGGCGGGCATCGCCGAACAGCGTACGCGTGTCACCGCGCTGAAGGAGAAGCTCGGCGGCATGAGCTCGCCGGAAGCAACGCGCCTGCTGTCGGTGGCCGACTTCCTCATCCGTCGCAGCGTCTGGATCATGGGCGGCGACGGCTGGGCATACGACATCGGCTACGGCGGTCTTGATCACGTGCTCGCCTCGGGCAAGAACGTGAACGTGCTCGTCATGGACACCGAGGTGTACTCCAACACCGGCGGTCAGATGTCCAAGGCCACCCCGATCGGCGCCGTCGCGAAATTCGCGGCCGGCGGCAAGCCCATCGCGAAAAAGGATCTCGGGCTGATGGCCATGAGCTACGGCACCGTGTACGTCGCGCAGGTCGCCATGGGCGCCAACGACGCGCAGACGCTCAAGGCCTTCATCGAGGCCGAAGCCTACGACGGTCCCTCGCTGATCATCGCCTACAGCCACTGCATCGCGCACGGCATCGACATGTCCAAGGGCATGGATCAGCAGAAGGCACTGGTCGAATCCGGCCTCTGGCCGCTGTACCGCTTCAATCCGGATCTCGCTGCCGAGGGCAAGAATCCCTTCAAGCTCGATTCCAAGCCGGCGAAGATTTCGGTCAAGGACTTCATCACGACGGAGACGCGCTTCAACATGCTGTTCAAGAGCAAGCCCGACGAGGCGAACCGCCTCATGGGCATGGCGCAGGCGCATGTCGACAACCGTCAGAAGTACTACCAGGAGCTCGAAAACCTGTACGAAGCCATCAGCGTCCCGGCCGCACCGGCGACCGACGAGACGGCAGCGGAATAACGAACGCGACGGGGCACGGCGGCGCTGCGGCGCCGCCGTACCCTCCCTTACCACGGAAGATCATAACAGAAACCTGAGGATAGACGCATGGATCTTACCACAACCTACATGGGACTGCAGCTGAAAAACCCGCTCGTCCCTTCGGCCTCGCCGCTGTCGCGCGACCTCGACAACATCAAACGCCTCGAGGACGCCGGCGCATCGGCCATCGTCATGTATTCGCTGTTCGAAGAACAGATCGAGCATGAGCAGCGCGAACTCGACCACTTCCTCGCCCAGGGCACTGAAAGCTACCAGGAAGCCGTCAGCTATTTCCCGGAAGCGGAAGACTACAACCTCGGTCCCGACGAGTACCTCGAGCACATCCGCTCGGCCAAGGACTCCACTGCCATACCCATTATCGGCAGCCTCAACGGCGTGTCCGCCGGCGGATGGCTGGAGTACGCGAAGAAAATTGAAGACGCGGGCGCCGACGGTCTCGAGCTGAACGTGTACTACATACCCACCGATACCCGCTTCAGCGCCAAGGAAATCGAAAACATTTACGTCGAAGACCTCAAGCGCATCAAGGGCGCCGTCTCCATTCCCGTGGCGATGAAGCTGAGCCCGTACTTCACGACCATGGCCAGCATGGCCACGAAGCTCGACGAAGCTGGCGCGGACGCCCTTGTGCTCTTCAACCGCTTCTACCAGCCCGATTTCGACCTCGAGCAGCTGGAAGTCGTTCCCACCGTCAACCTGAGCACTCCGGCGGAAAACCGTCTCCCGCTGCGCTGGATTGCCATTCTCTACGGACACATCAAGGCGAACATGGCCGCCACCACGGGCGTGCACTCCGCGCAGGACGCGCTGAAAATGCTCATGGCCGGCGCCGACGTCGCCATGCTCTGCTCCGTCCTTCTCGAAAAAGGTCCCCAGCACCTCGCGACGGTACTCGCCGACCTGCAGCAGTGGATGGAAGAAAAGGAATACAGCTCCGTCACGCAGATGAAAGGCAGCATGAGCCAGCGCTCCGTGGCCGAACCCGCCGCGTTCGAACGCGCCAACTACATGAAGGCCCTCAACAGCTGGAAAGTCACCATTTAAGGGCGATGACCGGCCAGTTCGATAAATGACCGGATAGTTCTAGTTCTGACTGATTGGTCACCCTGTGTTTCGCGCAGGGTGACTTTTTATTTCCACCCCGTTACTACTTCCCCTTCGCCTTTTTCCCCTTCTTCATCTTTCCATCCTTCCTTTTCCCAGCCTTCACGTCCTTCCCTTTCCCCTTCTTCCGATTTTTTTTCTTTTTTCGGGGTTGTTCCTCTGCCGGCGGTTCCAGCATGGTTCCGCGGCAGGTGGCGGCGCCGCAGCGGCAGGCGAACTTGCGGCGGATTTCCTCGGTCTGCTTCCCCTCGTAATCGAGGTGATAGTCGTAGGTGATCTCCTCCCCTTCCCGGATGGTGCGGAGGGCGATGACGAAGGCCCTGCCGTCGATAATTTCCGATTCACAATTCGGTTCGCAGCTGTGATTGATGTACTGCGCGTCGCTGCCGCCGACCGCGGCGTCGAGCACGGTATGTTCGTCGATGGAAAACAGCAGGACATGAGGGGAATCGGAGGCGTCATCGTCATAGCGGCGGCTGCCCTCCTCGCTGGAAATGCGTTCACCGAGGTATTCGGCGACCCGCGTCCCCTTGCGGATTTTTCTTGCGGCGAATGCGCCGAGTCCGTGAAGCGGCGAGCGGCGGACGATGAAAAAGGGCGTGCGTTTTTTTCCCATGGGAGCGGTTCGGCTGGTGCGAGAGAAATGATTTTCGGCCGCCTGGCGACCGCGTTCTCCACAATCTACCCGATGCGGGGCATACGGACAAGTTTCTCCCGTGCCTGGCAGGACGTTTCCGAACGGTATTCTCACATTTTTTTCTACCGCTTCTGCGAAGAATTTTCTAAATTCCTCTAATTCAAGTGGCAAATCGTTCGAATTTCAATCAAGGCAGAGGAAACATGATGAAAACGCGACACGCAATCGTCATGTCGGTGCTGCTTGCGGTGGGACTCACATTCCCGCTGCACGCGCAGGTCTCGCTGACCGCGCTGAGCACCGCATCGACGCAGGATTTCAACACGCTGATCAGCAGCGGCAGCGGCACGTGGACGGACAACAGCACCGTCACGGGCTGGTACCACGCCCGCACCGGATCGGGAAATACCATCGTCGCAAACAGCGGCACGAGCAATTCCGGCAACCTCTACAGCTACGGAACGGGGACCGCGAGCGACCGCGCCCTGGGATCCGTCGGTTCGGGCAACAGTGCGGCCGGGGATTTCTGGTGGGGCGTGCGCCTGGTCAACAACACCGGCAGCACCATCACCTCGCTG
>CAJXSA010000210.1 GCA_913060595.1 uncultured Ignavibacteria bacterium | reverse complement strand
CCCTTGGTGTAATTGGCAACACGCCTGACTCTGGATCAGGAAAGTCTAGGTTCGAGCCCTAGAGGGGCAGCAGGAAAGCAAAACCCATCGCAGCGCGATGGGTTTTGTCATTTCGGTCAGAGATGGAAGCCGACGGGCCAGGGCTGGGGGTGTTCCAGCTGCTGGAGGCGCGCCTCCACCTCGCGCACGAATTCCAGGACGATGCGGCTGTAGCAGCGCGCCATGCCGATGGCGGCCATGCGCGCGCGGGGGGAATCGGCCTCGTCCATGCCGCGCTGTTCGCATTCGCGCAGCGCCTCCCCGTAATCTACCACGAATTGCAGGCAGCGCACGGTCAGCGACGCCGCGAAATCGCCGACGCCCGGCACGGCGGCGTCGAGCGCCGCGCGGTACTCGTTGATGGTCTTTTCATCCACGCGCAGTGCGGGACACTGCAGGATGCTGCCGAGCTGTATGGACAGCGCCAGCAGTTCGGTCGCGATTTTCTGTTCCTCGTTCAGCTCCTGCAGGGGACGCAGTGCGGACGGGATCGACGTGGTGAGTCCTTCCAGCAGCACACGGAATTTCTCACGAAACGTGACCACCGATTCATAATCGGACGTATCCATGGCGTGCCTCCTCGGTAATGCGGCCGGCACGGTCGCGTGTGTGAATGGTTGACAATTCCATTATACGGACCGGAAACTGCGTTGTCAAGAAAGAAAAAACCCCGTCCCTTCTTCGCGGAGAAGGGACGGGGCTCTAAAATAACGGGGATGAAACGTTACTTGGTCATCTGCATCTGTATGGTCTGCGTCTGGCCGTTGGCGGTGAGGCGCGCGAAATAAATGCCGGTTTCGACCGCGGAACCCTGGTCGTCGGTGCCGTTCCATTCGAAGCTGTGCAGTCCGGCAGCATGGACGCCGTCGGCGAGGCTGCGGACGCGGCGGCCGAGCATGTCATAGACTTCGACCTGCATGGGACCTTCCTGCGCCAGCTCGACCACGATGGTGGTGGCGGGATTGAAGGGATTCGGGTAGTTCGGCAGAAGGCGCGTGGCCATCGGCGTCGGGATGGTCATCACACGGGCCACCGGGGAGTAATCGGTGCTGCCGTCGAAGTCCACCTGGCGCAGACGGTAGTCATAGATCTCGTCCATGGCCACCTGGCTGTCTGTGTATTCGTAGGACTGCTGCTCGGTAGTCGTGCCGTAGCCGTCGACGAAGCCGAGGTCCTGCCAGTCGCCGTCGATGCTGCGACGCTCGACGAACCAGCCGCGGTTGTTGCTTTCCTTGGTCGTGCGCCAGTTGAGGCGGACGCCGTCGTCGATCTGCGCGGCGTTGAAGCTGAGCAGTTCGACCGGGATGACGTTCAGTGCGGAGGTCACGTCCTCCTGCCAGGCCTGCACGACGTTCATGCTCTTGTTCTGCTGCTGACCGTTGACCGTGAGCGTGACTTTCGTGGTCACGAAGGCCGTCAGCTTGCACTTGGAAATGTCATAACCGTTCGGCACGGTGAAGGTGAAGGGATAGGTCACGACCTGGTTGGCGGCAAAGCCGGAGGTGGTGAGCTGATGTCCCAGCCAGCCGGTGATCATGTCGCGCACGACTCGGCTGTGGTAGTACGGATTGATGGTGACGACCTGACCGTTGACGTTTTTCTTCTGAGCGTAATTCAATCCGTCTTCGGTCAGTACGACGTTGAGATAGAACTCACCGCTCATGGCGCTGAGGGCGGTCATGGTGACCGTCGCGGAAATCACACGGGTGTCCTGGTGATAGGTGCCGGACACGCCGATGGACATTTCCGAGCCCTGTGTGTAGCGGTTGGCGACCGCACTGCGCCAGTATGAGCGCGAAATCGCGATTGCCAGTCCCTGTGGGGTGTTCCACAGCCGGCGATCGATGGCGCCCCCTGGATAGCTGCTCACGAGCAGGTGGGAAATCACGCTGTTTCCGTTGCTCGTCGACATGGGATCATTCTGGTGATACGCGATGGCGCGCGTATTGGGGTAGAGACTGATGACGCTGTCAACCTCGTCCGAGCCGTAGGGACACCACGGGCACCAGGTCCCCGTGAACTGTTCGAGCAGAACGGTTCGCGTGGTGGTCTGTGCGGAGAGCAGCATCGGAAGCGCGAGAAGGACGGCAAGAGCGGAAGTACGAATCAAAGTACGCATAGGCGGCTTCCTGTGTATATGGTGGAAATCGAGAACAGCACCTTCGTGGAAGGAACGGAAGAAGTCTTGTAAAATCAGCCGTTTAGCTAAGGTTCTCAGAGAAGTGCTTCAGATCGGAAATTCGTCATTTCTCAGGCAATTTGCAAGGTATGCACAAAGAAATCCACCGCTTATTCTGAATCGGCACTGCCTTTCGGCGTAAAGCGCACGACGGCGTTTTTCACCGGCGGGATTTCGCTTTTCAGGTAGGCGAATATCGCCCGCAGATCCTGGTCGGTCATCCCCGCGTACATGCGCCAGGGCATGATGGTGTTGAAATCGGTCGGTCCCAGCGGCTGGTCGACATACACCGAGTCGGCGTATGAGCGAAAGCGCTGTATGAACATCTCCTCAGTCCAGCTGCCGATGCCCGTTTCTTCGTCAGGCGTGATATTCACTGCGCGCACCACACCCGGGGGAATGGGAAATTCGCTGCCGCCGGCATAGTCCATGCCCTCGATGAATTCGCCTTTCTCCATCGGGGTGTGGCAGTCCATGCAGCCCGCGGCGCCGATCATGTAGCGGCCGTAGGCCACGAGATCGGAGGGTGGGGGAATGGACTCCGCATGCTGCGCCTTCGCGGGAATCGTGCGCATGATAAGGCTCATCGGGAAGGTCGCCTCCGAGGCGGGGACTTCATGCTCGATCGGCTCGAGCGTGCGGATGTAGGCGATGATGGAGTAGATGTCCTCACGCGTCATCTTCCCGTAATGCACGTACGGCATGATGGGAAACAACGGACGTCCGTCCTTTCCCACGCCCTCGGCGATGGCGCGGTACAGTTCGCCGTCCGTCCAGTCCCCGATGTTCGCCGGCGTCAGGTTGCTGGCGTAGAAACTTCCCGGAAATCCCATCTCCTCGCCGAACAACTCTCCGCCCTTGCCGTAGGTGGACGCCTCCACCGGACCTGCGAAACGACTGTAATCGCGCTCGGAATGGCATTCCACGCAGAGAGACACGTGTTTGGAAAGATAGGCGCCGCGTTCGATGCGCGCGGACGTGGCCTCCACGGTCAGATTCGGTGCCTCACCGACATCGGGATACGCGGTGTTCAGGTACAGGATGCCGCCCACGATGACGAGCACGGCCACGGAAACGAGTCCCAGCAGTATCTTGAGCAGGGTTTTCATACCGATTCCTTTCAAATGAGCGGCCCCGTTCCCGCGTTCATGCGGGATCACGCACGCGAATACTTGCGCATGCACATGTCGCGAGGCCGGATGTATGTTAAAGTAGACTCAATAAATATTACGCATTTGGCGGAAAAGGCGCAAGGGGGGTGGTGGTCAGACGCCGGTTCGAGGGGGAATCCAGTCCTGCAGCGGAAGTGCACGCGGATTGCGGCCATAGATCAGGTCGTCGAGGGGAATGGAGGAGCGGCGCAGGAGGGAGGAGCGGGCGATGCCGCGGCGCACCAGGTTGTGCAGCAGGTTGTCGGGATGGGCGTAGGGACAGACGGCGATGCATCGGCCGCAGTCGGTGCCGACCTGGTTCCAGAACAGGAAGCAGGCGTCGGAGTCGATCTGCCAGCGGGCGAGGCCGTCGGCGTCGAGGCGCTCGCCGGCGGGAATGGCGTGGGCGGGACAGTTGTCGGTGCATTTGCTGCAACGCATGCAGAAGTCCAGCATGCTCTCGTCATGCGACGGGGTGTCCGGCATGAGCGGTGCGTCGGTGGTGATTACGGCGATGCGCACCCGCGGCCCCAGCCGCGGCGTCATCAGCAGTCCCATGCGTCCGATGTCACCGAGTCCGGCGTCGCGGGCAACGAGGGGACAGACGACGTCGTATTTCCCGTCAATATGCGCGCGTGCCGGCCAGCCGAGGCTGCGCAGCATGCGGGCGGCCTGCACGGCGAGCATGCCGGAACGCAGGTACTGCCGCGAGGATTCCATGACGATGGGTCCTCCCGGTGCGCGCTGCACCATGGCGCGGTCCATCTCCACGGTCAGCGCGAGAGCCCAGGTGTGCGCAGGCGTGACGGCCTCCCCGTAACGCTCCCCGCGTCCGTGATGACTGTAGCAGTGTTCCGCGTGCAGGGGAGTGACGCCCACGCTGTGCGCGCCCTGCTGCAGCAGCCAGCCGCGGAGAAAGGAGGTGAGCTCCGCTGCGTCGATGTCCGTGCGGCTCCCGGCGACGGGACCGTCGGTGTTTGCATGCAGCTCGTCAACGGTGTCGAAGGTGGCGTCCGCGGCAGCGAACATGAGGTCGTGGAAGGCGGCGGAGCCGGGACGCAGCAGCCCCGGTGCGGCGCGGAAACGCGCGTCGCTTTCCTCCCGCTCAGGATGCCGCGCATAATACTCCGCATAGCGCTCGCTTCCCTGCGCGAGTTCGCGGCGCGAGAACATGGCGTCGCGCTCATCGATGCGCCGCCGGGCTTCACTGCGCGCGAAACGCCGGCCGCGCAGCGGCAGAAAAAGAAATGCCAGAAGGAGGAGAATCAGCAGGATGAGCGCTTCGCTCATTGCCGCTGCTCGAGCAGGGGACGTGCGGTGCGCATTTTCCTGTCGTAGCGTTTCATCGCCGCGGCGAGGGCGGCGTCCTTGCGGTAGATGTCGTCCCGAAGCTGCAGCAGTCCGTCACGGTCCACCCAGGCGGTGACGTAATCGATGTACAGCGGCGTTTTCTGATGCAGGAATACCGGCTTGCTGCGGGCGCCGCTCCATATCGTGCTCTTGATGCGGCCGACGTCCCATTTCGGCGTGCCGCGAAGCAGGTACTGCGCGAACTCCATCGGTTCCTCGATGCGCACGCAGCCATGGCTGACGGCGCGCACGGAACGCCGGAAGGCGAACTGCTGGGGGGTGTCGTGCAGGTAGATGCTGAAGTCGTTGTGGAACATGAATTTGATCGCGCCGAGCGCATTGCCCGCCCCGGGCTCCTGCTTGAACTTGTACGGCATGGAGTACGGGTTGTGCGAGGACCAGTCGATGCTGCTTGCGTCCACAAGCGAATCCCGGTAATACACCTTGTAGCGTTTCTTGCTGAGGTAGCTGCTGTCCTTGAGTGCGGAGAAATACAGTTCCCGCGAAGCGATGCTGCCCGGGACGTTCCAGATCGGGTTGATGATAAAATGCGTGAACTCGCCGTGCAGCTGCGGGGTCTCATGGTCCTTGGGCTGATGCCGGCGGGCGCGCGTGCGGTTGTACCGCGCGAGCTGGTCGCCGTACCAGCGCGACTTGCGTTCGCCGACACACACGGCCATGGACGCGCCGACTTCGCCGTCCTCGTAGGCGTCGAGCCAGTAGGCGGGAATGTTGACGACGATGTAGCGACCCTTTTCCGGGTACCGCAGCCAGCGGAAACGCTCGAGGTTCACTTCCATCTGCTCGATGTACCCGTCGATGTCCCTGTTCATGCGTCCCACCGTGCGGGATCCGATGATGCCGTCCACCAGCAGTCCGTGCCGCGCCTGGTAGCGGCGCACGGCCCGCACGAGCGTGCTGTCGAAGGGGATGGGACCGATGCGGGCGAGACGCGTGGAGTCGAGTCGGAACACCTGCGTGGCGATGTCGACGACGCCGACGGTGCCGCGCATCGGCGGTTCGCCGGAACCGAAGAGTTCACCCGTCAGCATGAGGCGGTGCGCCACGGCAGGCAGCACCGAGGAGGTGTCTCCCGGCTCGATTTTGTCCACCGTCAGGTCGGGGATGCGCGGCCAGGCGTAGGCCAGGCGCATGGCGCGATACTCGCGAAGCGCGTCCTGCAGCTGCCGGTAGCGCGCGGCGCGGGGCTGGATGTTGCGTAAATAGGCGGCGATGTCGACGATGTCCAGCGGCTCGAGGAATTCACGCAGTCCGGGACGGGTGACAGGGAGGTGATATCCACGGTCGATGCGCTTCGGATTGAACACGCCGTATCGCACATGCGAGGCGTAGGAGAGCAGTCCGTCACTGAGCAGGAGATCGATCTCCGCCAGTGTTTCCGCCTGGTTTTCTGTCTCGCCGGTGAGCACGCGGTCGAGCAGGCGCTGCAGCGCGGAGGCGTGATACCAGTCGGGGTGCAGTCCGTGATTGCCCGCGTGCATGAAATACCGCAGTATGTGCAGCACGCGCGTCGGGAACTGCGTTTCACTGATCCAGTAGGGACGGAAGTCCCGCGCACGGTACTGCTGCAGCAGGGTGTCGCCGTGTGTGAGTGCGTTGCGCACACGGTCGACGGCGAAAAGCTTGCGCAGCTGCGGTGCCACGGCCCCGGCATCGATGCTCCGCGATGCGAATTCATAGGACTCCGCGGGCGGAGCGCCGGACGCGTTGTCGGCAAACAGCGCCTCCGCCTTCTGCGAAATGACATCGCAGCCGGTGCACAGGGCGAGCGCAAGCAGGCCAGGCAGTATCATTGAGCGGCGCGGGGACATGAACAGGGGCGTTTCTCCGGTCTTGGACCAAAAAGCGGATTCGTCCGTATCATTCAAATCTATCGAAAAAGGGAAGTGAATCAAAGGAAAACGGGTGGCACTGCGAGAGAAACGGCACGGTATTCCCGCGGTGGAAGGGGAGATGTGTGGTGGAGACGAACACCCGGCGGGGGCGGGACGGTATCAGTCGAGCGCGGGAAGTATGCCCTGCTGCGCGGCGCGGTAATCCTCAACGGTGTCGAGTTCCATGCAGGGCCAGGCGCTGATGTCCACGGCGTAGAGGGGACTGCCTTCCGTGATGACGCGCTCGAACGCGGCTTCGTAAAAGATGTCCACGCGATTTTCATCGCGTATCATGGTTTCGAGCACGCGGGAGAGATGGTCGACCCAGGCGGCGGAGAAACGCTCGATGCCGATGGATTCACCCGACGCGTCGGGAATCGGGACGACCTTGCTGAT
>CAJXSA010000209.1 GCA_913060595.1 uncultured Ignavibacteria bacterium | reverse complement strand
CGAGTTCGCGGTCGAGCACGATTTCCGAGTTGCCCGTGCCCTTGAACTCCTGGAAGATCAGTTCGTCCATCGCCGATCCCGTATCCACGAGAATGGTGGCGATGATGGTGAGCGAGCCGCCGTGTTCGATGTTGCGCGAGGCGCCGAAGATTTTTTTCGGGATTTCCAGGGCGCGTGCGTCGATGCCGCCGGACATGATGCGGCCGGAGCCTTTCATTCCCGCGTTGAACGCGCGTCCCAGGCGGGTGAGCGAGTCGAGCAGGATGACGATGTCCTTCCCTGCTTCGGCCTGGCGCTTCGCGTATTCCAGCGTCAGTTTCGCGACGCGGGCATGCGAGGCGAAGTCGCGGTCGTTGCTGCTCGCGAACACCTTGCCGCGCACGTTGCGCTCCATTTCCGTGACCTCTTCGGGACGCTCGTCCACCAGCAGCACCAGCAGTTCGAGATCCTTGTGGTTGCGGGTGATGGCGTCGGCCAGCTTCTGCATCAGGATGGTTTTTCCCGAGCGCGGCGGCGAGACGATGAGCGCACGCTGACCGCGTCCGATGGGCGCGATCAGATCCACCACGCGGGTGGTGGGATCCGGCGTTTCAAGCGTGAAACGCTGATCGGGCGCGATGGCGACCTGTCGCGTCAGCTCCGGCACCGCCTTGTACTGGTTGGGCGGAACGCCGTTGATGTCATGCACGGAGAAGACATGCCACTGGCGGTTTTTTTCGCGGGCCACGCCGGTGACAAGACAGCCGTCCCGCAGACCGAGGTCGCGCACCATGCCCGTGGGCACGTACACATCGCTTTGATCGCGGTAAAATTCCCGTGTTATTTTGCGGACGAAACCGTAACCCTTGGGTTCCAGCTCGAACACCCCGCTGAAATCAGTTTCCTTCATATTCCCCTGGGAATAAAAAACGTCAGGCAGGCGAGCGCACGTCCGTGCGCACTTCGCGTAAGATTACGCGAAGTAAATATACGACTTTATTTCTTTTTAGACCAAGAGCCGGGTGCTCTGCGATGAGCGTATTTGCTCCGCTGGCGCGGAGCGTATTTGTCCCCGCTTTCAGCGGGGACGTATTTGATCGCCTGCCCGGCTTCGTACCGCTGCGCGGTACTATGCCGTGGCAAGCGGCGATCGTATTTATCCCGCTGCGCGGGATGTATTCAAAAATACGCCCCGCGTCAGCGGGGCAAACACGCCCCCGCCTTTGGCGGGGGCAAATACGGCATAGTCGAGCTTGCGAGACTATGCCAAAGACTCTATGCGGTAAGAATGCGTAATCTCCATGGCCTTCTCGTACATGGCCGTGACGCCGCAGTACTTGGTCTGTGAGAGCTCGATGGCGCGTTCGACGTCCTTTTCCTGGATATCCTTTCCGTAGAACACGTACTCGATGTGCATTTTCGTGAAGACGATGGGATGCTCTTCGGATTCCTCGGCAGTGACGGTGATCTCGAAGTCGTCGAGCGCCACGCGCTTCTTGCTGAGAATCGACGCCACGTCGCTGCCGGTGCAGCCGGCGAGCGCCAGCATCATCAGTTCTTTCGGCCGCACGCCCGCGTCACTGCCGCCGAATTTCTCCGGTCCGTCCATAATCACCCAGTGGTTCGAATTCGTCTTCCCCGCGAAGGTGATGGCGTTTTTCTTGACCTGCTTTACGTATGCTTGCTTGCTCATGAGGTTGTCCCGCGTGTTGTTTGTGGATTGCTCTATTAATGTAGGATGCACAGGGGATTGTTACGATGCAAGTGTCGAGCTCTGGCGGGACGTATTTGGGCTCGCCGCGGCGAGCCCGTATTTGATCGCCTGCGGCGATCGTATTTGTCACCGCTGCGCGGTGACGTCGTTTGGACTTTCAGCAATTACCGACGTGCAGTAGCTTCACAATGCTATACGACAGCAATAGGGAGAATTGCCATGCAGGATTTTACGAAATGGGATGTGATTCGGGATGCCCGGGAACTGGCAGCGGGGGTATACCGTCTTCTGCCGTATTTTCCCGTCGATGAGCGCTTTGCCCTGTGTCAGCAGCTCCGAAGGGCTTCGACATCCGTCGGCGCCAATATCGCGGAAGGTGCTGGCCGCCACACGAGAAAGGACATGGCACGCTTCCTCTCACAGGCCATCGGATCCGCGAGCGAGGTCGAATTCCTTCTCCAGGTCTCCGAAGACCTCCAGTACATTCCGGCGAACGTGCGGAAGCCACTGGACAAATCCGTCCGTGACTTGAAGTTCAGAATCGAGAAACTGCGACTCGCCATCCTCGACGGAAAAGATCGCTGAATACATCCCGCGAAGCGGGATAAATACGTCCCGCACAGCGGGACAAATACGTCCCCGCCCCCGGCGGGGACAAACAACCGAGGGCAGCATAATTCGCCGTCCCGGCATCGTCACAGTATGCGCCAGCAGGATGATACGGCGAATTCTGCTGCCCGAGGCCCAAAAAGTGGACCGCCGCAAGGGGGGTCAACTTGCGGCGGCTTGAGGTTCAATATCCTCAGGGGATAAGTTTGGTTCAGTAGCTATACCACGGGGGGTGCGGTATAGAAGGGGATCGCGAGGAAATTGCCAGCAAAAGCTGACATGCGATATGTTTCTGAGCCCCCTGTGTCAACGCAGGTGGGGTAAGAATAAGAGAGAGGAGGTAAAACTATCTTCATGATATCAACATACAATCTTTGCAAAAAATATACAAAAGGCGGGAGAGGAAAAACAGGGAGAAATGTGGTCAGTCCTTGTACGCATTTTGCATACAATGCTGTCAGAGTGGTTAAATCAGCGCAGGATGAGGGAAAGTGGGGGTGAAAATGCCTGAAAAAGCGCTTCCACTTCCGGTGAAAACGCCGCCATGAGCGTGAGATTTCCCCCGTTTCTCACAATTATCTAATGTGGTAAAATTCCCCTGTGGAATTGCGCATCACCACCCACCTGACGGCATATTCTGCGCGTATTTTCTCCCCCACTCCCACAAGCGCCTCTCCGTGGCGATGCAGGAGCGCATCGGGGGGATTGAGCACTGCTCCGGCGATAACAACGGCAACCCCCTGTTTCTGAAGCGCTTCCAGCCTGTACTGGAGCCGTTTCCATGCGAGTTCCACGTCCCCTTGCGCTTCGCCGAGCGCAGCGGTCACGCTGAGTACGCGGGAGCTGCTTTCCAGGGCAATTATCTCCTGCAGTATCCAGGGATCCACGAGCAGCACGACGCCGTCGTCCCCGGCCGCGGCGGACATCGCGCGCGCCTGCACGGCGTACATGTCACCGTCCCCTGCCCGCAGCCAGCGTATGCTGCCCGCGGCGTTTATGACGAGCAGGAGCAGCACCGCCGCATGCAGCAGGACCCGGTGCCGGCGCTGTCGCTCTTCACTGCCCGCGCCCAGCGCAGCGGCGCAGAGAAGGAGGAAAAACAGCACGCTCTGCGGTATCCAGAACTCGGGATTGGCGGGCTCCCAGAACAGGAAGAACAGCGTGTAGGTAAGGAAAAACGCGGCGATGCCGGACAGCACGTCGGGATTGCTGCGGAAGGCCGTGCGCCAGGATGCGCGCAGCAGCAGCCAGGCGATGAGCAGGACGAAGACGACGGCGAGCGCGGCCAGCGCGAAGGCCATCCACTCGGGCATGTGACGGACGAGGAACTGCTCGTCCGCCAGCCAGTTGTGCGGCAGCAGACGCGCCATCAGCGCGCGCACGTCCGTGATGGCGAAGAGGAATTCCCCGCCGATGATGCTCTTGCCGAAGCCGATCACCGCCTTGACGAGGGAGCCGAGTCCGGGCGCATGCCAGAAATCGCTGTTTCCCGCGTAGCGGAACAGCCAGGCGAAATACCCGCGCGGCGTCGAGTGTCCCAGCACAAGCGCGCCGACGGCGAGATACGGGATCACCGCGCCGAAGCCGGCGGTCAGCAGGTAGGCGATCGCGGGACGACGCGGTCCGTCCTGCCACGGCGGTCCGCCGCGCCTGCGATGCCGCAGATAAATTAGCAGCAGCGCGGGCAGTGTGAAGAGCACGTGTACCTGGTGGAAAAGCATGGCCAGCGCATGCATGAGTGCGGCGAGCAGCACGACCTTCATCGGCGGCTCTTCCGCGGTCAGCAGGTACAGCGCCGCGAGCAGGAAGAACAGCGGGATGACATACACTTCCACGGTGGCGGAGTAAAACCAGAGTCCGAAGGAAAACGCCGGGAGCAGCGCCGCGATCAGTGCCGCGCGCGGGGAGAGTCCTATGCGCTCACGCAGCAGCAGGTGCGCGAGCATCACGCAGCCCGCGCCGAACACGGCGTTGAGCCAGGCCACCAGGGTGATGGCGGGCAGCGACGGCAGCAGCGCCTGCCAGGCGCCGATCCAGAGTGCCGCAGCGCCGTTGAAGAATAAATGATGGGGATGAAACCAGTCGCCGTCGCGTATCATGCGCAGGTAGTTTGCTGCGTCATGCGCGGAACTGAGGTTGGCGGAATGCGAGGCGGCGTACAGCAGCAGCAGGGCGACGCCGAGTGCCAGTGTGATGCGCCGGTCGGAATTCAAAATGTGGTGCCGAAGTTCAGCGTGATGTAAAAACCGTTTGCGTTGGCCAGCTGCACCGCGCGCGCGCCGGTGGGTGATTCCTCATCCGGCACCACGACGCTGGAGATGCCGTCGGGTACGGGAATGATGAAGTATCGCACATTCACGCCGAGCACGCTCGAGCGGTCGAAACCGAACTGCGCCCCGGCTCCGAGGAAACCGCCGAAGGTGTAATGCGTCGTGCCGCCGCCGAGCGAGGAGAGGAAATCCCCTTCCGGATCCGCGGGCGAAACGTACAGCATCACCGGTCCCGCGCCGCCGTTGACGAAGGGACGGAAGTTGTCGACGATTTCATCCTTGAACAGGCGGTACTGCAGGCCGAAAAACAGCGGGATGCGGAACACGTAATGCGTCTTGTTCGGCGAGTACTGCCCGGTCCAGGGATTGTAATAATCCTTCTGCCGCTCGTCCTTCGCCTCGGAAAGGCTCAGGTTGGCGAAACTGGTGAGCACGTCGCTGAAAGCGTAGTTGTAGAAAAATCCCAGTCCGAAGCCGTCGGTGCCGATCATCAGGTCGGCGCCCCAGCTGTGCCTGCGCGGCTGCAGATCCTCTTCGCTGAGCACCTCGTCGTCTTCGCTCTTGGGATCCGTGAAAACGATGCGGCCGCCGTCCTGTGCCTGCAGTCCCGCCGACAGCAGGAATAACAGGCCGAGCATGTATGCTATGGTACGCAAGTGTAAACTCTTCATGCTGATTGCTTTTTCCACAAAATAGAACCGCAGGGGCGCACAGGCAAGCCTGAATTGCGCCCCTACGGCAATGCGCGCATGCGTCGTTACGGCAGGACCGTGACGGGCATGGTTTTCCGTGTGCGGCCGGACTCCAGTACCGCGATGTAACTTCCCGCCGTCAGGCGGTGCAGCGGCAGCGTCACCGTGTGATGTCCCGCGTCGCGGCGGCCCAGCTGCCAGCGGCCCACTTCCCTGCCGATCACGTCGACGAGGCGCAATGTCACGTTCGGCATCGAACGCGACAGCGTGACGGCGACCTGCGCCTGCGTGCTCACCGACAGCGAGATGGGCTGGGGATACAGCACGAGCGCCGCGATGCCGCCGGCGTCGGGGAGCGCGTCGACGCTGTTGACATCCGTCGACAGCGCGAGCGTGGAAATCACTTCCACCTTGTTCTGCAGCTGGTCGTAGTAGGAATCGAACGCGGTGGCTTCCGGCGTCTCATGCCGTTCGAGGTTCTCGATGAAAATCGGCTTGATGGACTGATAGCACATCGCAACGTCCACCGTGAAGGGTCCCGCGGATGCGCTGACCGGCAGCGCGTAACGCACCTGGTCTCCCCCGGTGTTGCCCGTGCCGTCGAAATCATTGAAAGTCGCATCGCTCGCGGCCGCGCCCACCACGCCGTAGTCGGCGTTCGTCATGGCGGCCGTCGTGAAGCCCACGGGCGGCAGTCGATTGTCCTTCAGATACTGCGAGGGGCGCAGAAGTCGCGCGGTGACTTCATTGTCCGTGTTGCCGAGCACCGATTCCCAGATCTGCACGTCGTCCGCGTCGGAGATCACGTCGTGATGCGGCTCGAGTCCGTCCTCGTCGATGCCCTCGATTTCCCCGTCGCTGTCCCAGGCGCCGGATTCGAACACCACGTGCTGCTGTGCGTCGCGCACGGTGACATGCAGCCAGGCGCGGCGGCTCGGGAAACCGGAGGGGAATTTGTGTCCCGTGAGGTTCTCCACGTTTACACGCACGCGGAGATCCGTGCCGACGAGCGCGGCCGAACCCGAGAGCTGCACGGTGTTGTTCTGCAGCTGCGCGCGCGTGCGTTCGATGCTGCGGTCGAAGTCCGCGTCGTAGGCCGTCACACCGATGGCGTCGCCGTGAGCCTTGAGCACGGTGAGCATGGCCGTGTTGCCGCCCACGAAGTGATGCTGGAAATACGGCGAGCGCGCGGGCGAGGTGCCGGGCAGGCTGGAGATGGGAATGGCCTCCTGCAGCGCCGGCATGTGGCAGGACTGGCACTGGCGGTTCTGCGACGGGTACACAGAGGATTTCCATTCCAGGTACGGCGTCTGCTCGGGGAATTCGCCCGCGATGGCGCCGGTGGCGTCCACGTACGGCGTGTACAGCGTGTGACAGGTGGCGCAGTGCTCGGACTGCTCGATATGCGGGGAATACACCGGCTCATAGCCGGTGAGATTGCGCATGGGATTGATGAGCGGATTCTCATACGGACCGTAGGTCAGCCGCGTTTCGGAAATCTCGTAGCCGCCGGAGAAGCTCTCCTCCTTGCCGAAATTATCCTCGACGATCTGGTGACAGAGGGTGCAGCTGACGCCGTCCATCGACAGCGGATCCAGCCGCGCCTCGGCGAGGGTGAATTCCGTGTCGCCGTTGACGGACGCTTCTTCGTGACCCATCGGCGTGTGACAGTTCGTGCATTTGTCCTCGACGATGCCGCTGATCGCCGGCAGGTCGGCGGATTCGCTGCGGACGACGGCCTGCCAGAACGGATCCCGCGCGGCGTTGGCCA
>CAJXSA010000208.1 GCA_913060595.1 uncultured Ignavibacteria bacterium | reverse complement strand
TGATGTTGAGTCCCGTACGCGTGATGCTGTGGGAATCGCAGGTGCGCTGCGCCCAGGTTTCCATGCCGTAGCCGCCGGTGGAGCCGCGTCCCGGACGATCCCAGCGTGGAATGCCGCGCGCGAGGTGTTCCGCGTACAGCGCGTCGATATTCTGCTCGAAGTCCGCCCGGAAATCCGTGAGCACGGAACCCGGATGCGTCTTCGTCGCGTCGACGCGTTCGCAGAAACGCACGTAGGGACTGATAGCCATGCCCTGCAGGTTTTTCGCACACAGCGTCATACCCATGCCGTGCGTCTTGAATTTCGCGATGTTGAGCAGCCAGCTGTCGTCGTCGTTGTACGGCGCCACATAGCCGATGCGGCGGAAGACCTTCCCGTCGGGCACGTCCCGCCAGATCACTTCCGTTCCTTCCTCCAGCGTTTCGAGCGTCATGTCGCGCAGCCTCCGGCCGGTGGGAAAGTCGTGCACGTGCATGCCGAACTGCTGCGCCATCTGTTCGACGAGCACGCCTGTCACGTTGTACTCGCCCGCACAGTAGCCGTCGCCCAGCCAGTTGCCCTCGCGCGCGAACATGTTTCCGCCGGGGAAGCCGCGCGTGGTGATGCCGTCGACCATGCCGTGAAGGAAATCCAGGTCGGTGATAATCCCCATGCCCGCAGGCGTATTACCCGTGCCGAACGTGCAGGTCAGGTTCGGCTTGATCGCAAGGGCGTTCCCGAAAGAAATGTCGCCGCCTTCCGCGGGAGTAAACAGCTCTGCCGCGAACTCCTTCCCCACGGTTCGCTTTTCTGCCGTGGCGATCTTGTTCGCAACGGACGTGCGACGGATGAACACCGCCTGCGGATGTGCTTCGATGAACGCGTGCAGCTGCAGGGAGTCGGTCTGCAGTCGCGGTGCGCGTGCGTGAATATTCCTGGCGAGCGAAAGTCCCACGCCCGCGGCGATCCCTGCCTGCAAAAAGCTGCGTCTCTTCATTCCTCTTCCTCCGCATCATGGTGATGTATTACGACAATGTTGCGAATAGACCGGCGTGGTGCAAGCGTATCCGCGCCGATTCTTTTTCATATCTGCATAGCTGGGAGAGATCACCCATCGAACATGTCAGTGCAGCAGAAGCATACGTTTCGATTCTCTCCTGCCGCCGGCGACCAGGGTGTAAAAATACACACCGGCGGGGAGTCCTGCCGCATCGAATTCGACATGGTGGAAACCTGCCTCCCTGGTCTCGCCGTCGAGCAGCCGCTGTACGACGCGTCCGTACGCGTCTGTCACCGCCAGGACCACCCGTTCCGCCTTCTCGAGACGGTAGAGGATGCGCGTCGCGCGGCGAAAGGGATTCGGATAATTCACCGCCAGGGCAGTTGCCGCGGGGGTGGATGCCTCGACACCCAACGGCCTGCGTATTTTCAGCCGCAGCCTGTATCCTGCGTGCGCGGAGTCAAGCGGATCGGACCACGTGGTATCGGTCCCGTCCGTCACCTCCACGTACCAGAGAAGATCCTGCTGCGTCCCGGCGGAATCGTGCCCGGCAAACTGCCTGATGATCTCCCGAAGTTCCGCGTCCGAGAAATGCCGTGAGGCTGCCCGACCGCTGTCGTCGGAGAGAAACATCCGTTCTTCACCCATGTCCGGCATGCTGAGCAGATGCACCGTGTAGCGCAGCGTATCACTCATCCGCACATCATTGAAGCGGGAGACGGCGATGTTCGTAAACGGATCGGGCGGATCGGGCTGCTCCCAGGAAAATCGATGCGCCCAGTACTCCGGACGATGCGGTAGTGTTATCTCCACTCGATCGGCCGGCTCCATCAGGCGGAACGCTGCCGGCGGATGATCGAGCACGCGATATGCGTCACACACGGCGTGCACGGAGGAATCCGCGAGCGCGAAGGCTTCGATGGAGTGCCAGGTTGCGGTATCGGACGTGTCTTCACGCACGACGTCGGAGAGCAGCAGCGTCGAACGCGCGCCCGGCAGCGTCAGAATGCTTCCGTCCGGCGTTTGGGTGGTATCGTCCGCTCGCGAGACTTCATCCGGGTAGCGCAGTTTCACGCGGACCGTGGTCTCCTCCGTGAGCGGATTCAGAAAACGGTCCCGTGCCATGACGACAAGCTCGTACGGCCTGTTGACGTAAACCGCATGCTGTCCCGCATACGGCCAGGTCACGTCCACCAGGATGTTGTCCAGCGGCCCGGGATGCCATGTCAGCAGCGGAGATTCGCGCGTCCACCCCTCTTTCTCGGGAAGAATTTCCATGCGCACATGCTCCCCGGCCTTGCTGCTGATGTACCTCGCCTGCGCGCGACCGTGGGAAAAAAGTCTGTGGGGAATGTGGTATTCCCCCGCAGCGGACAGTGGAACCTCTTCTCCGGCGATCTCCAGCCGTGTCCAGCTGTAGCCGTCCGGGTCGTCTCCCCAGGCCCTTTCCGACGTGTCCTGTTCGGCCAGGGACCCACGTACAGCGAAAAGGACGGTCTTGCCGTTGACATTCCAGTCCGGAACGATCTGCCCGTCACCGTCCATGGCGACGAACGCGAATTCCACTGCCTCGCCCGCTGCACGCGTGATGGAATCCGGCGTGCTGAACTGCAGAGCCACGCCCTTGCCGGCGAACATATCGTTGTGAATGGTGAGACGGTGTCCGGGTTGCGTGGTATCGGACGGGGTGGAACGCACGCTGTCCACGCCGTCCGTCGCCCGCACATACCATATCATCGTGATCGTCGGCACGTCCGGTTTGCCGACGAGGGAATCGGCGATCTCGGCGAGCATTTCCTCCGTACAGTGGAATGCGGGTGCCAGGCCGTCATCGTCGGAATCGAACACCACCTGCCGGCTCGTGTCGTTCGTATCCATAAAATGGATGCGGTAGCGCAGCGTGTCTGCGACCATGCGCGGATGACGCCTGTTGAAATTGACGTCATGATAGGGATCGGGCGGCGAAGGCTGCTCCCATTGAAACGCCAGCATGTCGTCCGGATGCGCGAGCCGCAGCACCGTCCTGTCGTCCGGGGTGTGCAGATCGTAGGGATACGGCACATGCGGCGCGACATAGAACGAGTCACTGACGCCCGTGATATTGAAGTTGTGAGGATCGTAGGCTGTCAGCACGTTTCCCTGGTCGTGTCCCTGCATCCGTACTTTTGCAGGCAGGAGATAGAACGAATGTGCGCCGCGTATGGTCACGGCACTGTCCAGTGGCGCCGGCGGGTAACCCGGGACAGAATACAGTTCGTTGTATACGTACTTTGCCGTGAGCATGACATCGACCGGCGTGGATACGGGGTTCAGGAAGCGGTCCCGCGGAGTGACCACGACTTCCATCGGACGCATGACATACGGATCCGAGCAGCCGTGCAGCCATGTCGAACGTTCCACGAACAGGTGATCGACCGCCCGCGGATGCCATGTGACGGGAGGCGAACGGGAGAACGCGGAATCCACCAGCGGTTTGCTTTCGATCCGCGTCCCCGTTTCCGCAGCGCTCGAGATGAAGGCGAGATGCGCGACACCGTCCGTGAACTGCGACGCCTCGATGAGAAATCCCTGCGGAGCGGTCTTTATCAGTCCCGCTCCGTCCTGCATGATGTTCAGCCAGGTGTAATTGTCCGGCTGCGCGCTCCAGGAAAACACGCTGGTGTCGAGTTCCGCGGTAGCGTTGACCACCTGCAGTTCCACCGCATGTCCGACCGTATTCCAGTCTCTGATCGTATCGCCCGCCGCGTCGCGCATGACGACATCGAAATGCACCGGAGCGCCGACGGTGCCGTGCACCGTATCGATGGTCCCGAACTCCAGCCAGGCCCGGCCGTTTCCCTGGGCGAGCGCCGTGCTGCCGTGCAGGAAGAGCAGCAGGACGATGCATGCGGAAAGAGAGTGGAATTGCTTGAGGATCATGGATCTCCGTGGTGTATCGTCGCATGAGATACCAGGCGCGTATGCGCACGGGAAGCGCCCATATTACATGGACACATGATGGACGTGCATCATTCCCTTTCCGGTTTCCCTGTTGCGTGCGCTATCGCCCTATGACGTCCGACACGACGGGCGGAACGTCGAAGCTGCCGCACGCGATGCGGCGAATGAAACTGCCGTCCCGGCGGATTGCGTAGAGGCATGTTTTCCCGAGGTGATCGGCGATGAAGGTGATCCATTCGCCGTCCGGACTGACGGCACAGTTCCAGTGTGACCCGAGCAGCCACTGCACGTCCGGGAAGCGCGCTTCCAGCATGTCGCGCGAAAAGGGCACGTCATGCTCCCGCGCGTCCGAGGGCCGCGTCAGGAAGAGGCGCTGCTGATTGGAATCGTAGGTGCCGTATTCGCCGCTGCGCGCGCTGAGACGATGAAAGGCGGGAATATTGTAGGTCGGCGGGAAGACGCCCTCACGGCTGCCCCCGCGGCAGTCGTATATCATCAGTTTCTGATCGGTGCGCGCAACGTACAGCAGCGCCGCTGCCGGATCGAAGGCCACGCGCCGCCACCCGGGGGATCCAGGAACGGCCACGTCCTCGAGCACATGCATGCCGTCGGTCGAGCCCCCGAGCAGAAGCGTGCGGTGACGCCATGCGGCGCCGCCCTCCATTTCAATCACCCACAGCTCCAACGCGGCGAGGCGTCCGTCGTTCGAGAGCGCGGCCGCGGCGACCTGCGGCCGGTCGGGACGGAAGTCCCCGCCCTGCGCCGCGTAGTACTCCGCGAGAAAACCCGAAAGATCGAGGGTCGACGCCCTGCCGCTGCGGAAATCGTACACGCAGAAATGCAGCGTATACTTGGAGGAATCCATCGAGGCCATGGGCCGCTTCCAGGCGAAAAAGGCCGCGTGCTCTCCTGCGTAGGAAATCGCGGCGGAGGCGTGCTCGCCGTAGCGGCCCGAAGCGTACACGTACTCGTCGGAGGACGAGGCGGGGACGGGCAACGGAACGGGCCGTGCCGGCACACCGGTCTCCAGAACGAAGAGATGGTAATCCGGGGGCCAGGTGTTCCCGCTCTGCGTCTCCAGCAGCAGCCGGCCGTTCGCGGCGACTTCGGAGACGGAGACAATGCTCCCCGCATGCACGGCCACGTCCGCCCCGCTGACGATATCGTGACGGCGCAGCTCCCGCGCGCTGAAGTTCTCCCCGTGCACGTAATAGATGTAACGGCCGACCAGTTCCCCGGCCGGATCTTCATCACAGGAAAGCGCGGCCAGCGTGGTGATCACGATGATCAGCAGCATGCCCGGCACGCGCCACACTGCAGCAGCACGGCCGTGAAATCCGTCCCGTCGTCGTTCATGCGGCATGGGTCCCTCCATGAATGTCTCTGTATCGGATTGCGAGATCCGGGATTTGCATGATGGACACGCATTTCGGAATTCGGTTACGTCCGGCGCCATCTCGTCGGTCGCGACGCAGTCCCATGCAGGAATGTGACGCTCTTGAATAAAAACCCCGGCATCATCCCGGGTCCTTCCGATCTTCATCGGTGCCTGTCGCGGTGCTGATCCCGGACCGGAACCAGGTTTACTATATCCGCAGCATCACGGCGACGGAGAGGTCCACCCCGGACATGGACCAGCCGAGGTCCTCCCGGATGTCCCCGACAGGCAGAGTGAGATGCAGTTCGGGGGAAAGCAGCAGCGCGTCGCCGAGCGGCAGCATTGCCCCGGCACCGAGACGCACACCGAGATAGGCGGAAAGATCAGGGATGTCGTCATCGAGCAGCACGACGCTGCGGCCGCCTTCTTCGTACACGACGCCCGCGGGATCCAGGATAGTCTCCGTCTGCTTCCAGTTCGCGGCGAGAGGCAAGATGAGCGCTGGACCGGCGGAAAGGTACATGCCTGAAACAACTTCATACGCGAGCCCGACTTCGAACAGCAGCGTGGTGATGGTCAGATCCATTTCATCGCGCATTTCGACGTGCTCGATCTGGTTGTTCTGCCCGAGGATGGGATAGTTGTGCCGGGTCTCGGTGAAGCTGCTCGCCGCCGTCTCCCAGCCGGCGCCGCCACGCACGAGCAACGCGTCCCCGAGGGGATACAGCACCCGCAGTGCGACGTTGAATCCCGCGCCGCTGCCTTTTGTGAAAGGCGCGCAGTCGGGCAGTGAACAGCTGCGCACGAAGCCGTCCTGCCAGCGCAGCGCGCCGCCGGGCGCGATGCCGAGATACCAGCCGTCACCCGGCGCAACCTGTGCGGAAGCGGTCGATGCGACGGTGAGAAGAAGCAGTGCGAAGGCGAGTGCTTTCATGACATCCTCACTTCAGGTACAGCATGGAACCGGACAGCACTGCGCCGCCGGATTCGAGTCGGTAAAAATACACGCCCGTCGGCAGCCCCTGCGCATCGAAACGCGCGCGGTGCACGCCGGCGTCCTGCATGCCGTCCGCGAGCACACGCACTTCCCTGCCCAGCGCGTCGTGCACACTCAGACGCACCGGGGCAGGCGCGCGCAATGCGTACGCAATGGTGACCGCGCCGTTGAAGGGATTCGGGTAGGTGCCGACGATGGACGCGTTGTAGCGCGCGGAGGCGTCGATGAGACGCTGCGGGTGGAAACCGAGACTGTCGGCGACGAAGGTCCCGCTGCGCCCGATGACGGCTGTGGGAATGCCGTCCGCGAAGAACGCCTCGGCGACGACGACCGGCGTCTCCATCGCGGAACCATGCAGCACCAGGAATGGCGGAGAGAACAACACGCCGCTGTTTCCTGACATCTCGACCGGCATGCCGCTGGTGAAGGTATAGATCGTCGTACTCACGTTTTCGATCGGATTGACCTGGTTCATCAGGTACATGGAACCACCTCCCAGGTCTGACAGCATTGTACCGACGCCGGCGAGTTCCTCCTCAAGAGGAAAGAGCATGGTCTTGTCGTAGCGAAGCGCGATCTCCCCGCTGCGCACATCGTAGGACGCCGGCAGCGAACCGGCCACGCGCACCGGGATGCGCACCACCGAACCCGGCATGCCGCGGACGGTCCCCTCCGTGCTCACCATGAGCGTGTCCACGCCCCGGGACTGCGTCTGCAGGATGAGGGTGTCGCGGCCGCAGCCGTCGAAGA
>CAJXSA010000207.1 GCA_913060595.1 uncultured Ignavibacteria bacterium | reverse complement strand
GCGAGCAGAAAATCATGATCGGCTATTCCGACAGCAACAAGGACGGCGGCATCCTCACCTCCACCTTCGAGCTCTACAAGGCGCAGATCGCGCTCAAGAAAGTCTGCGATGCGCATGACGTGCACATGACCATTTTCCACGGCCGCGGCGGCAGCGTCTCACGCGGCGGCGGTCCGCTGCACCAGGCCATCCGCGCGCAGCCCGCGGGAACGGTCGACGGCAGCATCAAGATCACAGAACAGGGAGAGATGATCTCCGCGAAATACTCCCTGCCGCAGATTGCGCAGCGCAGTCTCGAGCTCGCCGCATCCGCGGTGCTGCGCAGCACGGCGGAATGCGGCTACCTCGCCTGTGATTCCGATAATCCTGATGACCTCGCGCGCTTCGAGGATATCTCTCGTGACGCCCTGCAGGCCTACCGCGCGCTGCTCGAGCATGAAGCGTTCATTCCCTTTTTCCGCGAGGCCACGCCCATCGACGTGATCGAGAACATCGAGATCGGATCGCGTCCGCCGTCGCGGAAAAAAGGCGACAGCATCGGCAATCTCCGCGCCATTCCATGGGTGTTCTCCTGGACGCAGTCACGCAACATCCTCTCGGGCTGGTACGGTTTCGGCACGGCCATGCAGCAGGCCGTCGACGCGAAGCGCTGCAGCTGGAAACAGCTCGCCGGGTGGTACCGTGACTGGCCGTTTTTCTCCGCCCTCGTGAGCAACATCGAAATGACGCTGCTGAAAGCGGACATGGGCATCGCCGCCGAATACCTGTCGCTCAGCAGGGACCGCGCGGCCGCGGACGAGCTCTTCGCCGCCATTCGTGACGAATACGAGCGGGCGCGCGACGCCGTCGTGCGCATCACGGGCGGGGATCTGCTCGCGGACAATGCGTCGCTGCAGCGGTCGATATTGCTCCGCAATCCCTACATCGACCCGATCAGTCACATTCAGGTGATGCTGCTGCGCCGCTTTCGCGAGGTCGGACGCAGCGACGCGGAGCGCCGGGAAATCCTCGACGTGCTCCGTGCTTCCGTCAACGGCATCGCCGCCGGCATGCGCCGCACAGGGTAGGCGTACGTGATGGCACGCGTCGGGCCTCATAGCGTCCCCGTATCGCAGCCCCACGCCGCAGGCATGGATGTGCAGCTCGCACTCGATCTCGTGCTGCAGTACGGATGGAATGCGACAGCGTACCAGATACTGAATCCCGGCATGGAGCACTGGTTCAGTCCACGTGGCGACGCCGTGGTGGGCTTCGTGCGGCATTACGGCGTGCGCGTCGCCGCGGGAGCCCCGGTGTGTCCGACCGGCCGACTCGCGGATGTCGTCCGTGAGTTCGAAGGGGACGCACCCGGTCGCGTCTGCTATTTCGGAGCAGAAGAGCGCCTGATCGAGGCGCTGCCCTGCGGCCGGTCGCATACGGCCATCGTGCTCGGCGCACAGCCCGCATGGAATCCCGCGGACTGGTCCGACATGATCGGCGGACACGCGTCTCTGCGCGCGCAACTGCACCGCGCGCGCAACAAGGGCGTGCGCGTCGAGCGCTGGGACAACGCCGACGCAACCGCGCATCCCTCCCTGCAGCGCTGCCTGCAGCAGTGGCTGTCCACGCGCGGACTCCCGCCACTTCACTTCCTCGTCGAACCGCAGACGCTCACACGCCTTTTTGACCGCATGGTTTTCGTCGCCCGCCGCGGGGAAGAGGTGATCGGTTTTCTCGTCGCCTCACCCGTTCCCCTGCGCCGCGGCTGGCTGATCGAACAGAACGTGCGCGGTCCATCCGCTCCCAACGGAACCGCCGAACTGCTCATCGATGCGGCGGTGCGCGCCATGGCCGACGCCGGCAGCGCATACGTGACGCTCGGACTCTCTCCCATTTCCCGCCATGCACCGCTGCGCGACGAGGCCAATCCTCCCTGGCTGCGCACCGTGCTCACCGCCGTGCGCGCCTGGGGCCGCCGCTTTTACAATTTCGAAGGGCTCGACGACTTCAAGGCCAAGTTCCACGCCCCGCGCTGGGAAACCGTGTACGCCGTCGCAAACGAATCGGCGATGTCCGTGCGCACGCTCTTCGCCACCGCCGCCGCCTTCGCCGGTGAAAATCCCCTCCGAACCCTGCTCAAGGGCATGCGCAGACATCACTGATTCCGCAAAACAGCCGCGAACCGGTGGCTTTGCCTCCCGAAACTCGATTTAGGGTGTGTTAAAATCAAAAGTTAGGACGTATTAAAATTCTTTGCCTGGGTGAAAAGGGCTGTTTTTCCCGGTTTGCGGCACGGGGGACAAGAATTCCGGTGTGTTTTCGTGACCATCGGCACGTTTCTGTGTCTACTCGATGAAGCCCGCAAGAATCGCAGAATCGCATGCACACTGTTTCCGGTCTGGAAAGGAGGACTGTTGCAGTCGACGGGAACATGGCGCTCGTGTACGCGTCCAATACTCCGAGCTTCCTGGCAGGGACGGGCATCTGCGCCGTCCTGGAGAAGCAGGCCGATCAATGGAGGGTCACGGGATATGCCATCGTCTGGATTTCCTGACCGCCGCAGAGGAGAGTTATGCCGTTTGTTCCGACGTCTCATGTGCAGAAAAACCGCCGTCTACGTTTCGCGCTGCGCGTGCGTGCCGGATCGCTGCACGAAGCCTATCAGCTGCTCACCCGCATTCCCGAACTGCAGCCGCTGCAGTCCTTCGATATGCTGAAAGCCGAATGCAACGGCAGCGCGCCGTTTTGTCTTATCGCGGAGGCGAACTGGCGACCCGCGGCATGCGCCGTCGGGTATGCCGTCGGGGAGTCAGGATTTCTCATGTGCCTGGGAGGAGTGCTGCCGGAGTACCGCCACTGCGGTATCGCGCATACGCTTCTCGAAGAGCAGGATTGTTTTCTGTCCGAACGCGGGTATCGCCGCATTGAGCTGCGCGTGCCCCTGCAGGATGAAGCTGTGTTTGCACTGCTCGAACGGGCGGGATATGCCCGTGTGGGCGTGGAAAGTTCGCGGCGTGGAAAGAAACTGCTCTATGAAAAGCGGCTCGCACCGCGTCCCGTTCCCGCGCTGCAGCCACTGCAGATCTGAGTCTCGTCACTCGCTTCTTCCAAAGGGCATGTCCGGCCGCTCATCGTGTAATGAGCAGCGGACGCAGCACATCATTCTCCGCTCCCGTCACAACGACAAAATACCAGCCCGGCGGATACGCCGCGGTGGGAAGTGCCAGTTCTGTCGTCCCGCTCCGCAGCGTGACCGAACGGTCTGTTCCGCTGACGCGTCGCCCGCGGAGATCGTAGAGCTGCAGCTGCACCCTCGCTCCGTCCGGGCCATGGAGGTGCAGGTGTGCCATGTCGCGCACGGGGTGCGGAGATACTTCCAGCTGCAGGGCGCGGGGGCGCGGCGGCGCATGCGCGGACTGCGTAAGCGTGTCCCCCTCGACGGCGCCGATAGACGCCGGGTCCCGAAACAGACGACCGTAAAAATCCGTGATCTCTTCGGTGTGCCCGGTGCCGGCGCCAATGGCCGGAGAACCCGCGTGCGGTGTGAAATCGCCGTCGCGCAGTGCGGGCGCGGTGAGCAGCGGATCTTGTCCGATGATTGCATGCATGTCCGTCACCGGAGCGTTGGGACCCGGCCATGCGGCGTTCTCCGCGTTGAACCACAGGTTGTTCATCAGCACGAAGGTATCCGGCCGCGTGTTCGGACCGATGTTGAAGCTCGGTGCGGCGGCGCGGTTGTCGAGATAGACGAGGTTGTTGACGAAGGTGTTCATGCCGCATTGCTGGAAGCGCGCGTCGGTGTTTTCCTGCAGAATGCGCACGGCCCACTTTTCGGGCAGGTACATCGTGTTGTTGAATACCTCGCAGTACACGGCGCCGACATAACCGATGGGCGCGACGGCGCCGGTGAAAATGTTTGCGAACACCGAAATGTTCATCGCCTCGTAATCGGCGTCCTGCGGACGTAAGTACGGCAGTCCGGTGGAGCCGCCGATGTTGATCGCGCGCTGACCGCCGCCGAGGAAAAGGTTGCGCGTGATGCGGATGCGGCGCGTGCCGCCTTTGGCCTGTATGCAGTTGGAGCCCGCGTTCTCGAAGCGATTGCCCTCGAAACTGCCGTCGTGGCAGCCCACCATGTCGATCATGCTCCCGCCGGGCGAACCGTTGCGGAACACGCAGTTTCGCACGATGAAATTGTCCACCCCTGACATCTTCAGCATGTCGTTGTTCCCCGTGGCGTTGATGCCTCGCCAGGTGCAGCGCTCGATGACGATGTTCGTCGCGGGAGTGTCGAAGCTTCCCGCGTCGTCGATGTTGACGCCGTTGCCGGTCTGTTCGTCGAATACCAGTCCGCTGATGCGCAGGTAGGCCGGATCGCTGATCTGAAAGGCGTTGCTTCCGCCGCGGATGAGCGTTTCGCCCGAAGGATCGCCCATGACGGTGATCCAGTTCTGCGGCGTGCCGCGCAACTCCGATACCCAGGCGCCGCCCGCATGTGTGCCGGCGAGGAACATGATGGTGTCACCCGGCTGCGCCACGGCGGCGGCCGCTTCGAGAGTGGCGTGCCCCCCGTCGCCGACGGGGAGGATGCGCGTCTGCGCCGGGGACGCGAGCAGAAGTGCAAATGCGAGGAAGAGACAGCAGCGCAGCATGGGAACCTCCGGGGATATCATCATTGGGATCAGGGCGTACAGGAATATAGAAAATCCGTGCGTTCAGGAGCAGCTTGTCTGCACAGCCATTTTTTCTCATCTTTTTATCCTGTAATCACCGGATGGAGAAGACATGCGCCACGACCTCACGACCGCCACGCTGCGTGTGCGCGACATCTACCGCGTCGGCTATGACGTGCTGCGCCGCAACGGTATGCACATGCTGTTGCTTCTTGTCGCCACCGCCATTCCCGCCGCTGCGGTAGAGACGGGACTCAACGGCTACTTCGATGTGGATCCGCTCGCGGCCACCAACGTCGGATACGGCATGCTGTCGACGACCGCCGCCTGGCTTGTCAACGCCATCGCCATGATTTATCTGATGCAGCTGACCGCGGATGACCTGCGTGAGCGCCGCGTCGCCGCCGATGCGCTCTTCACCGTGGTCGCACGCCGGTATATCCCGCTGCTCGTCGGGTATTTTCTCACCATGCTGCTGTTTCTCATCGGCATGGTGCTCTTCATCGTGCCCGGCATTATCGTCATGGTGCTGCTCGCCTTTTTCCCCTCCTTCATGGTGATTGAAAACAACGGCATCTTCGACTCCTTCGGAAACAGCTACCGACTGGTGAAAGGACATTTTTTCCATGTCCTCGGCATGTCCCTCGCGCTTATGCTGCCGATGCTCGTCGTCGTACTGGTCCTGCAGTCCGCGGTGACGAATGCCGTGACGCAGTTCCTGGCGCTGGCCATCGGCAACGCGCTGAATTTCTACTTCGTGATCATGATCACCGTGTTCTTTCTCAATGTGCGGCAGACCTGGCGGGAAGAAGGGACGGATGTCGGAGCGGCGGCCGAGACGTCCGCCGCACCGTAGCCTGTGCGCTTGCCCCGTGCGGCGTTGATGTTCCTGTTTCGCCGCGCCGGCGTCGCGCCGAATTCGTATCATTCTAAAATGCAGGAGTCCCATGTACATCGCGCTCATCGTTCTGATTCCCGTCGCAGGCGTGCTTCTCTATTTCTATGTGCAAAATCACGGCATGCACAGCATGATATGGAACGAGGTACGCGAGCTGGCGGAGGGGAGTCCGGTCGAGCCCGAAACGGTTCTCGACGAGTCGTCTCTTCCCGCTCCTTTGCAGCGCTACCTGGATTTTGCCGTGACGGAAGGTCGGGAGAACGCGGGATTTGCGCGGCTCCGGCACGGCGGAACCTTTCGGCTGAAGCCGGACGCAGACTGGCTGCCCATCCGCGGGGAGGAGTACTTCCACGCATCGGCGCCGGGTTTTGTCTGGACCGGTGTCGTGCGGCCGAATCCGCTTGCCTGGGTGCGTGCGCGGGACAGGTACATCGGTGGCCGGGGGGAAATGCTCATCCGTCTGCGCGGGGCGTTGACGCTCGGACGCAGCACGGGTGAGGAAATGAATCGCTCGTCGCTGCTGCGCTACCTCGCGGAAATGCCATGGTTCCCCACGGCCTTCCGCACGGTGGAGGGACTGCGGTGGACGGAGATCGACGCGCATACGGTGGAGGCGTCATTGACGCATGCAGGGGAGACGGTGACGGGACGCTTCACGGTCAGCGACGCGGGAGAAATCACCGCGTTCACTTCGCAGGACCGCTTTCGCGACGTGGATGGCCAGCAGGTGCGTACCGCGTGGAAGGGTGCGTACCGCAATTACCGCGAGGTCGACGGCATGCGCGTGCCGCATGACATCGAAGTGACCTGGGAACTGGAGGACGGGGATTTTTCCTACGCGCGTTTCCAGATCACCGGCATCGAGTTCGACGTCCCTGCGCCGTATTGAATCGGGACGCAGCGCAACAATTTCAATGACCGTTCGTTGTAATGCTCATGGAGCGCCGCCCCCGTGCGTCCGCTCCGCACTCCCGTTCCATCGCGAGGCAGCCATGAAGATGTCCACATATATTCTCTCCCTGCTCCTGCTCTGCAGCGCGTCCGCTGCCGCCACCGGCGGAGGCGACGAACTTTACATGCCGCGCGAAATCCGCCGCGCCTACGAGCGTGGTACCCGTTCGATGTCCGGTGCTCCTGGCGACCGGTACTGGCAGAACGGGGCGGACTACGACCTCCGTGTGCGCGTGAATCCCGGCACGCGACTCTGCAGCGGTGAGGCTTCGATCACATACCGGAACAACAGTCCCGACACCCTCCGCCGTCTCGTTCTCACGCTGCATCAAAACATGAACCGCAGGGGCGCCGCACGGCTCTCTGCTCTCGGCGACCGTGCGGTCACCGAAGGCATGCGCATCGGAGCGCTGCGCGTCGACGGCACCGAGCGCGGTTTTCTGCCCGACGCCGGCGAAGCGCGCATCGACGGCGCGAACTGCGTGGTGACCATGCCCGCACCCCTCCCGCCCGGCGGGGAGACGGAAATTACCGTGACCTGGGAT
>CAJXSA010000206.1 GCA_913060595.1 uncultured Ignavibacteria bacterium | reverse complement strand
GCTGTCCGATCGAAAAGCATCACGGAGAGCGCAAGTACGCTCTTGTCTGCACAGAGGGCCCCTGTTTCGATTCCCACGACATTGTTTTCCACGAGCACCATCACGCATGAACACCTCCTACACTCTCGGCAGCATGCATCTGAAGAACAGGGTGCTCGTCGCATCCGGCACGTTCGGCTACGGCAACGAAGCTGCGCCATACACGGATATCAACGCTCTCGGCGGCATCGTCACGAAATCCGTCAGCATGCTGCCACGGCAGGGCAACGCACCGACGCGCATCGCGGAAACGCCGGCCGGCATGCTCAACAGCATCGGCCTCGCGAACGTCGGACTCGACGCCTTCATCGCGGAAAAGCTGCCGTTTCTCCGCGACATCGATACTTCCATCATCGTCAATATCGCCGCCAGCAGCACAGACGAATACATCGACATTCTCGAGCGGCTGGAGGATGAGGACGGAATCGAGGCGTACGAGATCAACGTCTCCTGTCCCAACGTGAAAGAAGGCGGACTGAACTTCGGCACGCGCTGCGACATGACGGAAACGATCACGCGCGAACTGCGCAAACGCACGAAACGCACGCTGATCATAAAGCTGACACCGAACGTGACGCATATCGCGGATTTCGCCAAGGCCTGCGAGGACGAAGGGGCGGATGCCGTGTCGCTGATCAATACGCTCGTCGGCATGGCGGTCAACATACAGACACGGCGCCCGGTGCTGTCGACCATTACCGGCGGACTGAGCGGTCCCGCCATCAAGCCGGTGGCCCTTGCGAAAGTCTTCCAGGTATACAACGCGGTGTCCATTCCCATCATCGGCATCGGCGGCATCACCACGTGGCAGGACGCAATCGAGTTCCTCCTCGTCGGGGCGGCGGCGGTGCAGGTGGGCACGGCGAGTTTCCGGGATCCGGACGCCGCAGTGAAAATCATCGCCGGGATGGAAACATATTGCAGGGAGCAGGGGATAGAGGACATACAGGAACTGGTCGGCGGCCTGCATATCGATGCGGGCGTGGCCGCCCCCGGATTTGTCAAAGCCGGAGAAAAGGAAAAGGCATGAGCGCACAGGCGAACATTGATCATACGCAGGTGATCAGCGAAGCAAAGGCGACCGCATCCGGCGCCTTTTTTTGCATGGAAGCGGACCGCGGAGCGGTGCGCATCACGGGGAGTGATACGCTGGATCTTCTCAACAGGCTCACCACCATGAAGGTAGACACGCTTTCCGCCGGTGAGGTGCGGGAAACGCTGCTGACCAACGAAAAGGGGCGCGTCATCGACGCCGCGCTCGTCGCCGTGCGGGAGGATGACGTCCTGCTGCTGCTCTCCCCGGGCAGAGCGGGAGAGGTCATCGCATGGCTGGAGAAGTACACCATAATGGAGGACTGCGTGTACGAGGACATCAGCGCTTCGGTCGCGCAGTGTTCCGTGTACAACACCGGTGAGATCCTGTCCGGCGACACGCTTTCGATGCCTTCGGAGGGCCGGTCCGCCGTCATGCCCCTTGGCGAAACTACGGTGCGTGTGCTGCATCACGCGAGCGTGACCGGTGCGGGTCTGCGCGTGCTCTGTGCCTCGGATGACGTTTCCGCCGTGCGGGAATATCTTTCCGATCATGTCGGCATCCCCCTCGTTGGAGCGGCAGCCTTCGCACTCTGGCGCATCGACCGGCTTCTTCCCGCGGTCGGACATGAACTTTCCGGCCTCGCAAATCCTCTCGAGGCCGGTGCCGCGGCCGCGGTCGATTTCGAAAAGGGCTGCTACATCGGACAGGAAGTGATCGCGCGCCTGGACAGTTACGATAAAGTGCAGCGCCTTCCCCGCCGGATCAGGCGCAGTCCGGATGCGCAGGAATTCCCTGAACCCGGCAGCGTGCTGTACGCTGAGGGGAAAAACGCAGGTTTCGTCACCACGCTGATTTACGATCCCCGTGAAGGAGCGGAGCGCGGAATCGCTCTCGTCCGGCATGCTTTCGCCGCGGCAGGGACGCGGCTTTCCCTGCAGCCCGATGGTGACGCACAGCCGTTTGCCGTCGAACAGGGGCCATAATTACATTTTCATTAATCCTCTGTCGCGATCTTGGGACGGGCAGTGTTTTGGCGTATTTTATCAGGGTACAGAACTGTCGCACAACGGTTCACGCTCTATGACCGCTTCATCCCGCATCGCGTTTATCACCGGTTCCGGCAAACGTCTCGGCCGTCAGCTCGCCTATGCCTTCGCCGATGCCGGGTATGACGTGATACTGCACGCCCACGCGTCCGTCGACGGCATGCGGGAAGCGGCAGAGCAGATAAACAACAGGGGGCGCCAGGCATTCCAGGTGCAGGGAGATTTGCAGCGCGTCGACGATATCAGGCGCATGGCGGGAGAAATCGCTGCGTGTACTTCCAGGCTGGACGTCCTGGTCAACAATGCCGGGGTATTCCCCTCCGCTGCGTTCGATGATGTCAGCGAGGAAATCTGGGATCGCGCGCTCGATACGAACTGCAAAAGCATGTTCTTCATGACGCAGGCGCTCGCGCCGCTGCTTCGCGCGGCGAACGGCAGCGTGGTCAACATCGCGAGTGCCGGCGGTTTCGAACCCTGGAAAAATCATATCCCCTACAACGTGTCGAAATCAGGTGTGATCATGCTGACACGCGGACTCGCCAAGGCACTCGCGCCTGATGTGCGGGTGAACGCCGTGGCGCCCGGCATTATCATCGTCGAGGGCGAAGAAGTACTCGATCACATTCCGGCGGAGAGATTCCCGATGCAGCGCTATGGAACGCCTCAGGACCTCGCGGACGCCGTGCTGTTTCTCGCGGAGGGAACGGCGTATATCACAGGACATGTCCTACCCGTGACAGGCGGCAGCGTCGCGGTGTAAATTCACCTCCTTATCGTCAACACGAAACAGGTTTTTATGGGCAAGCACAACGAACCGACCAAAGCGTACAAGGACATCGAGTTTCTGAACAGTCCCGATGCGCGCACCATCCGTCTCCTCGCCGAATATCTCGAGCCGCTGCGCCGGCTGCGCAGAAACAAGGTGCAGGATACCATCGTGTTCTTCGGTTCGGCGCGGCTGAAGTCCCGCGAAGACGCCCTGCACGACAAGCAGGATGTCCTCGACGCCATTCACCGTTCCACCCGTCCGCAGACGCCGAAGTCACTGCTTGACCAGCTTCAGAAAGCGGAGCAAATGGTCGAGACATCGCGCTACTACGAGGACGCGGTCGAACTGGCGCGGCTGCTGTCCGAGTGGTCGCTGACGCTCAACAAGCATCGCTTTGTCATCTGCTCCGGCGGGGGACCGGGCATCATGGAGGCCGCGAATCGAGGCGCGCATGCTGCGGGTGCGAAATCCATCGGACTCAACATCAGTCTCCCGTTCGAACAGTTTTCGAACCCGTATATACCGCCCGAGCTGAATTTCGAGTTTCATTACTTCTTCATGCGCAAATTCTGGTTCGTGTACCCGGCCAAGGCCCTCGTCGTTTTCCCGGGGGGATTTGGCACCATGGACGAACTGATGGAAGTTCTCACGCTCGTGCAGACCGAGAAACTGCGGAAGAAGGTGTTCATCGTGCTGTACGGCGGTGATTTCTGGAATAAAATCATAGATTTCGAGGAGCTTGCGCGGCAGCACGTGATCAGCCGCAGTGACCTCCAACTGTTTAAGACTTGCAATACTCCCAGAGAAGCTTTTAATTATTTAAAGAAAAAACTGACGGACAGGTATCTGGAAAAATGAGTGCGACGCGCGAATTATATGCGCTCTACTCGCTGCTGGATGATCCGCAGGCGTCGGTACAGAACGCGGTACGCGAAAGGATCATGTCACTTGGTGAGGAAGCCGTTGTCGGCCTGAAAGAGCTGACCGAGGTGCACGGCAACCTGCACCAGGAGGTCGTGCGCGAGCTGATCGATGAAATTCGCCGCACCATGGCTCTCCGCCGGCTTGACCGTGAGTTTTCCGGTCCCGACGAACCGGTGGACCTGGAGGAAGGGGCATTCATTCTCGCCCGTTACGGATTTCCTGAAATCAGCACGGCAAATTATCAACGCCGGCTCGATGACATGGCGGCGGACATCCGGGTGCTGGCCGGCGCGCGCGCGACGCCGCTGGAGACCTTCATGAAGCTGCGCAGCTACCTGTTCAGCGACCTGGGATTCATCGGCAACCGTGAGGATTATTACAATCCCAACAACAGTTTCATCAACAAGGTGATCGATTACCGGAAGGGAATTCCCATCACCCTGTCGATTCTTCTTCTGACCCTCGGCCGGCGCCTCGGCATCTCGCTGCATGGCATCGGCATGCCGATGCATTTCCTCGTGCAGTACGACGACGGCAGCCGCATGTTCTTTGTCGACGCTTTCAATAGCGGCATCATCATCACCCGTGATCAGTGCCGGCTGATGCTGTCTTCGAGCGGCATCCGGCTAACCCCGGAAATGCTCGCGCCGGTCGCCACCCGTGACATCATCGAGCGCATGTGGCGCAACCTCTACCTCGCCTATCAGCAGCAGGGTGACGAGGAGGAGGCGTCGCGTGTCGCCGAGATTCTCAGCTTCATCAATCCCGATTTCAAGGTTAACAACACCCTCGACGACGACGTCGACGAAGACGAGGAAGAGGACTTCTGACAGGAGGTACCATGCGCAGCATGATCCCGTTCATCATCCTTTTCTGCGCCGCGCCTGTCGTGTTCGCGCAGAGCGTTCTCTACCAGGAAGCGTTCACCGACGGCACAGCGGACAACCCATGGTTTCCGGGATTCAACGGGAATGCCATGGAGGCGATCAGCTATCCGGGAAACCCGAGCGGCGACGGCTGGGTCGGCAGTCTCGGCAATCACTTTTCCGGCGGCAACGTCGGCCAGAGCTATTCGGGCAGTCCGGAGATGGGTGATTTCTACTATGAGGCCCAGGTGTACATACCTGTCGACGAGGCGGTGTATTACGGTCTCGAATTCAGAGTGGATACCACGGGACTGACTTCCGGGTACCAGTTTGTCGCCCGCTTCAAACCGGGCGGAATGACAACCGAGCGCCTGCGTTTCCGTGTGCGTTCCTCGGCAAATCCCGGCATGCCCGCGGTGATCAGGGACTGGGAGGCGGCCGATATTCCGGGTGGGATTCCCCAGGAAAGCGGCTGGCATCGCATGGCCGTGCTCGCGAAGGATCACCGATTCTGGTTCTGGTTCGACGGAGAGGAACTGCCCGGTTGTCCGGTGACGGATTTCAGTACGCTGAACGGTGCGATCGGAGCGTATATCTGGGACGCTTCCAGTCCGATGTACTCGCTGCTGATCGACGACATCAACGTGACGACAGACGTCGTCTCCGCAGTGGGCGGGGATATCATCGTCCCGGAGGCGGCGCTGCTGCATCAGAACTGGCCGAATCCCGTTCGCGCAGGCACGAATATCGCGTACGAACTTCCGCGGCGCATGCATGCACGGCTCGAAGTGTACACGCTGCACGGGCGGAGAGTGGCCGTGCTCGCCGAGGGAATGCAGGATGCCGGCAGGCATGTCGCGGCGTGGAACACGGCCGGACTGCCCGCAGGGTCGTATCTCTTCCGGCTCACCACCGGGGCCGGAGTGCAGGAGCGGCACGGCGTCCTGTTGCGCTGAGTGCGCGGAGACTTTTTTGTATCGTCTGAAACCGCTTGCCGATCGTCTCGTATAGGGGAGAAACAGCGAGAAGCGAGACGATGGACAGAAACGAAATCAGAACAGACAACGACGGAAGTGCACGGGTGCCGCATGCGCACATGCAGAGCGGGACGGTCTGTGACGATGCGATTGCGGCACTGACCGACGATGTGCTGCGCGAGCGCAGCCATCTGCTCGAACCCCTGCTCGAACGGTACATGATGTGGATATGGAAAACCGGGAGGGAGCCCCTGCGTTCGTCTCATGCGTACACGCATGAGATTCTCACCTTCGGCGTGTTGTGGCGCTGTTACGGCAGGCGCGCCGTCGCGCTGCCGCCGCCGTTTGCCTGGCTCATGAGCGGTCTGACCCTGTTCGGTGAACGATTCCCGCGCATGCAGCCGATGACTGACCGCATGCGCAGGTGCTTCGCCTACCCGTTGCTGGGTCCGCGTTTCGGGGATGAGGACGCCACGGGAATACCCTCTCGCTGTGAAACGCGTGCGCTTCTCGGGTGGATGCATGCCACCGGAGAATTTGAACAGGAACTGCCGCGACTGTGCCAGTTTCGTGCCTTTCTCGACGGATGCGACCGCTACGAGAGGGAATGGTACCTGGCGCAGCTCTCGGCCTTCACCGCGCGCTTCGGCATGCTGGCGGCGCACCGGGCGTCTGCGCTTCACCCGGACACCGCGGGGAACCGCACGGCGTCGGATACCGATGGGACGGACGCATCGTCAGCCGCACGTGAGCGTCCCGGTCCGGTTGTCCACACACGCATCGAGCATGCCCTCACCGTGATCGGCGGGGAACTGCGGCGGCGCGCCGCAGCTCCTGCGCCAGTTCACAGCTGACGGGGCCGCTTTTCAAATCCATTGCCGGATAATGGGGATTTTCGACGAGACCTGGTCTCGTCTTTTTTTTGAATCTTTCTTCCTGTGCGCGTAGATTTGGTCGTTGTTTGTCTTATGCTGCCTGGTGTACGTGGAGTATCAGCTGACCGATGGTCCTGCCGTCAAAATCGATCTCATGCCCTGGGCGATGATCTGACCATCGTCGTCAGCATACGGGACTTGCGCACAGTGAAAGGAATCTCATGCGGACGATGATGCTGCTTCTGGGGATTGCCGTTCTGCTCGCGGCCTGGTATTACCCGCAGCTGCCGGAGCGCGTCGCGTCACATTTCGACGGGCAGGGGAATGCCAACGGATGGATGCAGCGGGAAGGATTCATGGTGTTCTATACGATGCTGTTCGTCGTACTCGGGGCCACGTTCGCGGGCAGTGCGAGACTGATGCGCATTCTTCCTGACGGCATGATCAATCTGCCGAACAGGCAGTACTGGCTGGCCGAAGAGCGCCGGGAAGAGAGTATTGCGTCCCTCGAGAGCAGCCTGCTGCGCATGGGCAACGCCACGCTGCTCTTCATGCTTCTCATGATGTTCGAT
>CAJXSA010000205.1 GCA_913060595.1 uncultured Ignavibacteria bacterium | reverse complement strand
GCCGCTCCCTGCCCTTCTCGTCGCCAGCCGAAAGTGCGCGCTTCCCTCTTTCCATCAGGCTGATGAACATCTTGAGACTTGCGAGCTCGGCGTGCATCAGCGACTCGGAGGCGGATGTCGTGTAGTAATGTCGCCGGTCACCCGGAATGCTCACGCGCTTGATGAAGCCGACGCGTTCCAGCAGGCGGACCATGGTGCTGACCGTGCCGCGGCTGGCATTGATCTGCGCCATGAGGTCTTCACTGGAGAGATAATCTTCCTCCGTGAGCAGCAAAGTCCCCCAGACGCGCCCACCCATGCGCGGAAGCCCGAAAGCCTGCTCGCAGGTACGGGCCATTTCTTCAATGAACTCCTGTTTTTCCTTGTTCATGCGCTCTTTCATGTCAGCTCCGTTCACTTCTACGCTGACAGAATATAAAAGTTTCAAGTATTTCAGTCAATATTGAAATATATGAACTGCGCAAATACTTGATCCATGTACGTCGTCTGCGGATATTGGGGACATTCACCAGTCGACAGAGAATTCATGTCCGCCGCAAAAAAGACATCCTCCCGCACGTGGCTTCCGCTGATACTGATCGTCGTGGGCGCGCTTCTGCTGTTCGGCAACCTTCAGCTGTTCGCCTTCGGATGGATATTCGACATGCTGCTCGATTTCTGGCCGCTGATCATCGTGGCGATGGGAGTTTCGCGCATTGTCTCGGGCAAATCGCGGGATTTTGCGGGGGGACTGCAGCTGATCGGGGTTGGACTGCTGCTGCAGATCCTCGTCTTCGGCTGGCTGCCGGGCAACCTGCTCTCATACTGGCCCTATGCGCTGATCGTTGTGGGACTCTGGCTGATATTCATCCAGCCGAAAAACAAACGCATCGAGAAGGAATTGGCCTCCCAGCGGCTGCAGCTGCGCGAAGTTCTCCGGGATGCGCGCTATTCGCTGGCCTGCGATGGATTCGAGGGAGGATCGGTGTTCGCGCTGCTTTCGCGCATCGAGTGCGACCTGTCGGACTGCACGGAAGACGTGGTCACGATGCGCCTGAGCATGCGTGTGCGATGGAGCGCGGTCACGCTGTTTGTTCCGGATACCTGGCGGGTGACCTTCACAATGCGGCACAGCATTGGCGCGCCGCTGGACCGACGCGTGCTCGGGAATCCGCCCGACGGCAGTGCGGCGCCGGAACTGCAGATCTCGGGATCGATGCTCGGTGCGCGCCTGGAAATACGGGACAGGGAGGATACGGAAGGGACCGCGGACGGCGAGGATGACGCGACGACGTGATCAGTTTTCGCGTGTGACTGACCGCCGGTAATACGTCTGCGCATCATATGCCGTCACCAGGCCGATGGCACGGCGGCTGTTGTCGTCGGCAAGCACAGGGAGAACGCTCCACCCGTAATCATCAAAGAGCTTGAGGATAACGTCGAGAGTGGTGTGTTCGAAAACCGGTTTTATGGACATCACCATCACGTCGGCCGCTACCAGCTCCTGCACGAGTTCGCGCTCCGCGATGAATGAGCGCACGTCCTCGAATTCTATCAATCCGAGATACCGCTGCTCTTCGTCGAGCACCAGCACGGCGTCATGCCGCGTCTGCTCGAAGATCACCAGGATGTCGCGGATCGGCGTCGCGGGCCGGACATGGGCCACCCCGCGCTCGACGATCTGATCGATGGTGATCGCGTGCAGCGCGGGCACATAGGCGAAGGATCCGATATGCGTCCCGGGCTTGGTGATGGACCATGTGTAAATGCTGCTGGGCAGGAAACGCTGCGCGATCACGGTTGCGACAATGGCCGTGAGCATTGCGGGCAGGACGATGGAATAGTCGTTCGATATCTCGATGAGAATCAGAATACCCGTCAGCGGCGCATGCATGGTTCCGGCAAGTATCGCGCCCATGCCGGAAAGTGCGTATGCGGTGGGTGTCCGCACGAGATCGGGAAAGATGAGCATCATCAGCATGCCGAAGACGGCCCCGACCATGGATCCGCTTTTCAGCGCGGGAGCGAACACGCCGCCGGTTCCGCCCGTGCCGGTGGTGATCGCGGTGTGCCAGGGCTTGAGAAAGGCAACGACCAGCATCATCCAGATCGGCAGCGTCGCATGCAGCGCGTCGTTGACCGGCGTATACGTTTGCTCCATCAGCGAGGGGAGAAACAGGATGAGTATGCCCGCGAGCAGGCCTCCCACCGCCGGACGAAACACTTCCGCCACGCGCAGATGTTCACGGCTGAATTTCTCGACGATGATGATAACGCGCGTGAAATATGCAGACACCAGTCCCATGATGACACCGAGCAGGGCGAAAAGCAGATACTCGGGCAGGGCGATCGAGAAGCCTGACGGCGCATTGAGCAGCGTGAAGCTGCCGTAGACGTTGCGCGTTATCGCCGTCGCTGCCACTGCGGACACCACCACCGGCGTGAAGGTCTTGAGACGGAAATCACCCAGGATGACTTCGAGCACGAACATCACACCGCCCATGGGCGCATTGAAAATGCCGCTGATGCCCGCCGCCGCGCCGCAGGCGATGAGCGTACGACTCTGGTCGCGCGTCAAGCGGAACAGGTTGGCGATGCTGATGCCCACCGCGGCGCCCACATGGATGATGGGACCTTCGCGACCGCCGCCGCCGCCGGAACCGATGGACAGCGCGCCGGTCAGAAGCTTCTGCAGAATGACGCGGCGCTGAATGCGTCCGCGGCTGAAACGCGACGCCAGTATCACCTCCGGAACGCCATGTCCCGGTTTCGCCTTGAAAACATAGGTCTGCAGCAAACCCACGCCGAGTCCGCCGAGGGCGGGAATGAGCGGGATGAGCAGGTACTGCCAGTACTGGTTGGAATGCGAGAGGGCGAAAAGGTCGAGAAAGTGTTCCCCGGCAAACTCGACGATGAAATTGAAAAGGAGAATCACCCCGCCCGTGGCGATGCCTATTCCCGCGGCAATGAGGATGAGGACCGATTCGCTGCGGGTAAAACGGATGAGCGTTTTGCTCAGCTCTCTCGGCTGGGCAAAGTAGAGACGCCGGAACAGCGCCTGTATGCGGGGGATGAGTTTCTCCAGAAACTGCATAGCTGTGAAAATTACGCAGCCGGAAATTCAGGAGCAAAAAACCCGCTTAGCGCACATAGAGCATCGACCGGGTCACGACGAGCCTGCCGCTGCGCAGTACCGCGTGATAGACGCCCACCGGAAGCGTCCCGGCATCGAAGCGAACACGATGCTCGCCTTCGGGAAGGTCCCCGCTGAACAACCGCGCGACCCGCCTGCCCTGGCTGTCGAGAACGTCGAGGGTGAAATGCCTGCCGTCGTCACGGGCGGGAATGCGGAAAACCACCTGTGTCGTCCCGCCATCCTGCGCCGTGAAGGGATTCGGCGCGTTCTCCACTTCCAGCGACGGTTCCACCCGGCGAAGGAGAAAATCACAGTTGCCGTCCTGCTGAATGCGCAGCGCGGGCATTTCCCCCTCGAGCGGACAGCATCTCTGCCACAGTTCACTGGCGAGCACGGCGAGATCGAAGGCACGCACGCCCTTTCCCTCGTTCGGACCTATGCGCAGATAGGCGAGTACGCCGGCGGTGTCGGCGGGGAGCACGGGCTCAGTCACGGCAATGTCGAGACGGTCCTCATCGCGCGTCCACGTCAGTTCCTCTGCGGGAAAAAGATCGCCGGGCAGCAGTTCCAATCCTTCCAGTCCCTCCGGGACGGAAAGGGAAAGACTGGCCTCGAGCGGCAATCCGATCTCCAGTCCCCCGCGGATGCGAAGCGGGACGAGAATCTGTTGATCCGCCGCGAGCACGGGAATGGAATCGATGGAGATATCCAGCGCCCGGAAGCACTGGCAGATGAGCATGGTGTCGGGTACGGTGGTGAATTCCGTCGGACAGCCTTCGATTTCCACGTCACTGACGAAGAAGGCCACATTGCGGCTGCTGTCAGCGCGCAGGGCTTCGATCGAGAAGCCCAGCAGCCGTGTGCTGGGAAACGGCGGTGTGACCTCCGAGAGGGTGATGCGAAGCTGCCCGGGGCCGATGCGCGCCATGTCCACCACCTGGTTCTGTACCACGGTGCCAAGCGTGAACGGCAGCAGCGGTATGTCGACGAGGTTCTGATCGTAATGCAGGGTGAAGCTGAGTGTGAGTCCGAGCGCCGTGCTCGGCGGGGGAGCGATATTGATGTAGCCGCGGCCCGTGGCAAGCGGTGTCAGTTCGGCCGGGACTTCCACGCTCAGCGTCGTCTGCTGGGGACGGCTGGGACTGATGGCAGTCTGCAGGTCGTCGGCAGTATTGCCGCCATGCGTCACGGTGAGCAGCAGCGAGCGCAGGGTGTCTTCGCAGTTGTCCGACACGTACTCGGCGATGCAGCAGGGTTCGGTGATGATATCCGCGATTTTCTCGTACACCGTCGCGAGTTCGCTCGGACGCGAGACAAAGAAATGCACGCCGCCTGTTTCCACGGCCATGCGTTCCATGACGTCCTGGAATTCCGGCGCGATGTCGAATGCGATGGTGTGCAGCGTCGCGTCGACGAAATTTGCGAGATCGATGACCTCGTCCACGTCATGAACGGACTGGTTGTCCTCACCGTCTGAAATCACCACGGCATGCCGGTTGCCGCTGCGCGTTTCGAGTTCTTCGATGGCGCGGTACGTCGCGCTGAACATCGCCGTACCACCGTTCGCGACCATGCCGTCCAGCACGGATTTGAGCAGCGCCTTGTTCGTGGTGAAATTCTGTTCGAGCAGTATCTGCCGACCGAAGGTGACAATCGCCGCTTCGTCGTTCGGTCCGAGACTGTCGACGAGCTGCTTCGCGGCTTCGACCAGCTTCGGCAGGGCCGCGAATATCGATCCGCTGTTGTCAAGAACAAGCACCACGGAGTTGATATCGGAAGGATCGGGACAGCGAATCGTCAGCTCCTGCGGCACCCCGTTTTCGAGCAGGACGATCTGTGCCGGATCGAGTCCCTGCACGATGAGGCCGTCTTCGCGCACACATGCCTTGAATGTCACGCGTGGAAGCTGGCTGAAATCTATTTCTCCGAGAGAGACCTCGAGTGACTGTGCCGAAGTGCGGGGGACGACAAGAAAGAGCAGCAGGACGAAGTAAACGATCGCGTGTATGGATAACGTGCGCAAATGCTTCATGGACGAGACAGCCTGTAAGGATGGTTGAAACAGACATTCCATACTAGTGCACAGCGATGATGGGTGCAAGACCAAAATCCGGGGAATTTTTTTCTCGCTGCCGTGTCACTCACACGGCAGGCCTGCACACAGTCCGGTCACACGGCATCAGCGACGCTGCACGGAGCACACGGCATTCATCACCCACTATCGGAGGAGAGGCATATGAACATGCAACGCTTTACATGCACATGTGCGGCCCTGCTGCTCATCGCATCGGCGGCGGCGGCACAGACGCACGACGATTTCGACGGCAGCACGCTCAAACCGTTCTGGACCATACTGCGCGAGCAGCCAGACCACTGGCGCCTCCATGAAGGGTACCTCGAAATCACGACCCAGCCCGGCGCCCTGAACACGACGGAATACAATAACGTCCGCAACACCTTCCTGCAGCCCGTCCCGCCCGACAGCACCATGCGCATGGAGACACTTCTCGACTTCTCGCCGGTGCACTGGTATCACAATGCGGGACTGATCTATCGCATCGACGACGACAATTACATCCGCGTCTCCCGCGGCATCTATCCCGACATCGACGGCGTGTGGATGGAGTGGGAAGTCGCGGGCGAAACCCGTTTCCATTTCCGGAATCTCCCGGACACCGGCTATTCCCTGATCTGGCTGCGCCTGTCGCGGAGTGAGGACAGCATATACACGGCATCGTTTTCCGACGACGGGATGCGCTGGGGTGCCATTGCCACCGAAGTCATCCATTTCCCCGACACACCGCCCATGGGGGGCGTCCAGGCAGCCAACGGCGAGGGACTCGCGGCGATGGGTGGTCCGCTGCGCGCCCTCTTCGACTACTTCGGTGCAAAAGTGACCTCGGTGTCCGCGGACGTGTCCCTTCCCTCGTCCCTTTCCATTCTTTCCGTTCATCCCTCGCCAGTGCGTATCGGAGAGCACGCGCAGGTGACCGTGCCCCTCGCAGAGGCCGCGACGCTGCAGTGGTGGCTGACGGATCTGCTTGGCCGCCGCATCGGTGTGGCAGCGACACGCGGACATTTCGATGGCGGGACACATGGCATCCGATTCTCCCTCTACGATGTGCCGCCCGGCATGTATTTCATGCATGTAATGGCTGCTGGAAGCCGGGTGACACAGCGTATCCTGCTGACGCGCTGATATCGAAGCACAGCGACGGCAGAAAAAAGGCGGGATCGTTCCCGCCTTATTTATTGTCCTGCTGCAATTTCTTTTCCCGCTCCTCTTTCAGCCGGCGCAGTTCTTCCTCGAGGCGGAGGCGCTCCTCCTCGAGCATCTGTTTCGCCCGCCGCAGCTCTTCCGCCTCCTGCTGCAGCGCTTCCTCGCTTTTCGCAGCATCGTAATTCTCTTCATCCCGGCGAAGCCGGAACTCGACGGGTATGCTCACGCGTGATGCGACATTCTCGCCGGCGCGGCGCGCGGCCTTGAAATTTCCGCGGCGCACCGCCCGCAGCGCGACGCTGTCGAGCATCGCATGTCCGCTGCTTTCACGCAGTTCACCGTACACGACGTAACCCCGTGCGTCGACCCACGCCGCGATCAATGCGACCCCTTCCATTCCGCTGCGCATGGCGGAATCCGGATACGCGACTTCCAGCGGATCCAGCAGCGCGGCGGCTTCATCTGTCGGTGCCTGCGCGGCGTCGAAACCGCGGGGACGATCACCGAAATGCTGTCCCAGCAGCGGTGCAGTACCTGCAAATGACAGAGCCGCCACAGCAAAGAGGACGAGCGGGAGCATACGGAAACGCCCCCCGCGCTGCGGGGGGCGAATCGCGCAATTTCTCATGGCTGCGTTTCTCATCGCCTCATCAGTACTGCGTCTGGGTCGGACGAGCGAGTTCGACGGACTGTATCTCGGGAAAACGGCGGCGGAGAATGGCTTCCACCCCGCCCTTCAGCGTCATCTGCGCCGACGGACAGGTGCCGCAGGCACCGGCG
>CAJXSA010000204.1 GCA_913060595.1 uncultured Ignavibacteria bacterium | reverse complement strand
CGCATGGACCATGATCATCGATGACAAGCTGACGATAAGCGGGGACATTCGCGACCCGATCACCATTCCCGGAACCGGGCAGACGGCGATCATTCCGCTGCAGATGGATCTCGACCTCGCAAAATTCTTCAAGGACCGCGGCTATGAAAGCGTGGTCAATCTCGCGATGGCCCTCGGCGGCGTCAACGGATCGCCTTCCCGCATCACGCTGCGCGCGACACCGCGCCTTCGCACATCGTTCGGCGACATCACCTACCCCGGTGCCATCGACATCATCGACAAGGAATTCCGCGCGCAGTAGGCGGTCGGCTGAAAAAATGAAAGAGGCGCTCCGTTTGGCGGGGCGCCTCTTCTTTTTTTCCCGGCTTCGGGGAAATTATCTATTCGCGGCTGGCCTGCGCTTCGGGGAGCGGGGCGGAAAGCAGGCGGCGTGCGCCGACGTAGGTACGTTTGTAATACGGGTGCTCGAGGCTGGATATCACCACACCGTGTTTCGTGCTCGCGTGGGCGAAGAGATTCTGTCCGACATAAATGCCGACATGCGATACGGGGGCACGGCGGCGGCGCGTCTTGAAGAAGACCAGGTCGCCGATCTGCAGTCCATCGCGCTTGATGGTGTCACCCTCGCGGAACTGCTGGTTGGAGCTGCGCGGCAGACGCACACCCAGCGCGCGGCTGTAAATCGTGCCCGTGAAGGCGGAACAGTCCAGTCCGCGCGTGGCGTCCATGCCGCCGTACCGATAGCGGATGCCGAGCAGGTTGATGATTTCACGCATGAGTTCACCGCGGTTGACGGCGGGATTCAGCTCCAGGCTCTCTTCCAGCGAGGCGCTGAAGCTCTGTTCGAGCACTTTCTCCACCGGGGCCTCGAACACGGACAAATCCTCGGCGTCCATGTCGTCACCTTCCGCGAGTTCGTCTTCGATTTCCTCGATGTCCAGTCCCACCCTGTCCACATGCATGGTGAGATTGTTACTGGACTGGTTGATGATCATGTTCTGCACTTCCTCTTCACTTCCCACGAGCTGCGCACGCCGGCTGGCCTGCTCCTTGATGGTGGAGTACGACGCCACGGCGGCGGGATCGACGAGATCGCTGCTGGAACGTTCGGCAAGGGGAAGCTGGTCAGGGGCGAAAGAAGTGCTGGAAGTGCGGAAGCGCGGCAGGGGTTCGAGTGATGAACAGCCCTGCAGTATCAAGAGCAATATTGGAAGAAGTGCGAGCAGTCGTAGCATTTTCACAGAGTCTTCCTTGCAGAGTTTCTGAATGCGGATCGTCTGACTGCGCGCTTCGTGATTGCACTGCGGAGGGAAATCTGAAACATACCTTATCCGGCAAGATATCTTTCGGATTCTCTTCAGCAGGCGGGCCATGCGGCCATGGGTTTTACAGAGAGCGGCTCAATGTGGTCAGATGCGTCCGTATGATTGAACGGGTGTTCGCAGCAGAACACAGGCAGGCTGCGAATCATTGCGAAGCATGAAAACATACTTCGAGGTTTTATAATTTACAGAGCCTTCCCGGCACAATGCAACCGGAAAATGCGTCGCGCAGGGATACGGAAAGGAACATTTATGTTGTATGATAATCGCACAATCCGTCTGTATATGTTGCGCCGCAAAGAAAACGCGCGTCACCTCGCCGCTCGGGCGGGATGACGCGCGCAATCGCATCGTTCGCGCAGACGCTGCGCGGGAGCTTACATCAGGGGTTTGACCTTTTCTTCGATGGCCTGCTTGGGAACGGCGCCCACGATACGATCAACCACCTCGCCGCCTTTGAACACGAGGAGGGTGGGGATGCTGCGGATGCCGTACTTCATCGCGACATTGGGATTATTATCGACATCGAGTTTGCCGACTTTCAGTTTGCCGTCATACTCGCCGGCGAGTTCCTCGACGACGGGAGCGATGATGCGGCAGGGGCCGCACCAGACGGCCCAGAAGTCCACGAGTACGGGCAGGTCGGACTGTTCGACTTCCTGCGCGAAGTTTGCGTCGGTAATTTCAAGGGGTTTCATGCGGGTGTTTCTCCTTGCACTGATGGTATTAGGTCTCAAGTGATATTCGAACGTTAGATGCACCGAATATGCTTCGGAGTTCAAGAAGCAGCTCCCGCGTGACCTGAATGCGGAGGGAGCGGCTGACCAGGTTCCATGTCTGGCCGTTTCCATCGCTAACATAAAAAAAGCACGGGGCATTCCCAGAGCCGCGATGCTGTTCGAGCAACGCGATGCCGTCTCCGATCTGCTTGCGTGTGGCGGAGACGGTGGAAATGGAGATGATCAGTGATTTCGCGAGCGAGGGGATCGCCTGGCTGATGCCTGTGATTTCCTCGGCCACGATGCGCAGGGAATCACCGCTGACTTCCGCTTTGCCTGTCATGACCACGGGTCGGTCTTCCCCGATATGAGACATCGACCGCTCGTATGCGTCGGCGAAGACCAGGCAGTCGGCTTTCCCGGAAAAATCTTCCAGCGTGACAAAGGCCATGGTGCGCCCGCGCTTGTCGATCTTGGTCCGCAGCGCGGAGATGATGCCGCAGGCCCGTACCGTGCTGCCGTCGATTTCCATGGTCACTTCGCCCATGTCGACATTGCCGATGGCTTCCACCTCGAGGCGCCAGGGCTCAAGCGGGTGGCCGGAGACATAGAAGCCCAGGACGCTTTTCTCCCGGGCGAGTTTCTCCGCTTCAGACCAGTCTTCGAGGCTGTGCAGGGACGGTTGTGTGGAAGCCGCGGTTTCACTGTCGGTGACATCATCGAACAGGCTGGACTGCCCGATTTCGAGTTCCTGCTGCTTCTGCAGCCCATGCGCGATCGCACTTTCGATGCTGTCGAACTGCTCTGCCCGATTTCCGTCGAGCGAATCCATTGCTCCCGCGAGCACGAGGCTTTCCATGGTTTTCTTGTTCACGGCGCGGGTGTTCACGCGCTCGGTGAAATCGAAGAGGCTCTGGAAGGGGCCTCCGTCGTTTCGTGACTCGACGATGCTTTCCACGGCGCCGATGCCGACGTTTTTGATGGCGGCCAGGCCGAAGCGAATGCGCTGTTCGCTGACGCTGAAATCGACGAAGCTCTCGTTCACGTCCGGCGGCAGGACTTCGATATTCAGCTTCCGGCATTCATCGATGAGCATGACGATCTTGTCGGTTTTCGCCATTTCCGCGGTCATCAGCGCGGCCATGAATTCCGGGGTGTGGTTGGCTTTCAGCCAGGCGGTCTGATAGGCGAGGATGGAATAGGCGACGGAATGGGACTTGTTGAAACCGTAATTGGCGAACTTGTCGATCATGTCGAAGATCTCTGTCGCCACTTTCTTCGAGATGCCCTTTTCACCTGCGCCTTCCACGAAGGCCACACGCTGCTGCGCCATCACATCCGCCTTCTTTTTTCCCATCGCGCGGCGCATGATGTCGGACTGCGCCAGCGTGAAGCCCGCGATTTCCGATGCCAGCTGCATGACCTGTTCCTGGAAGACGATGATGCCGTAGGTGGATTTGAGTATGGGCTCCATGGACGGGTGCAGGTACTCGATTTTCTGCCGGCCGAACTTGCGGTCGATGAAATCTCCGATGAATTCCATGGGACCCGGACGGTAGAGCGCATTCATCGCCGCGAGATCGTCGATGGAGCGCGGTTTGAGCTTCGAGAGGTACTCGCGCATGCCGGATGATTCGAACTGGAACACGCCGACGGTGTGTCCCTCGCCGATCATGGTGAAGGTCTTGTCGTCGTCGAGGGGTATGTCCTCGATGTCGATTTCCACGCCTTTCGTGAGCTTGATCAGCCTGAGGGCGCGATCGATGACGCTGAGCGTGATCAGTCCGAGGAAGTCCATTTTCAGCAGGCCGGCATCCTCGAGATCGCCCATGTTGAACTGCGTCATCAGTTCGGTGTTGGGGGTCTTGTACAGCGGCACATAGTCACTCGTGTCGCTGGGTGCGATCACCACGCCCGCTGCGTGCATGCCGACGTTGCGGTTGAGTCCCTCGAGAATAACGGAGTACTTGACCAGCTGCTGCATCTTCGGATCGTCGCTTTTGGCCACCCATTCGAGCTCCTTGATGGGCGTCCATTTCTTTGACGCGTCCTTTTCCAGGCCGAAGGCGAAGCGCAGCGGTTCGACCTTCCCCATTTTCACCGGGATATGCTTGGTGATGGATTCGACCACGTTGAGGGGAATGCCGAGGACACGGCCGACATCCTTGATCACCGCCCGTGCGCTGAGTTTGCCGTAGGTGACGATCTGCGAGACCGAGTCGCTGCCATATTTTTCTCGCGTATAGGCGATCACTTCCTCGCGCCGGTCGTCCTGGAAATCCACGTCGATATCGGGCATGGAAACGCGGTCGGGATTCAGGAAGCGTTCGAAGAGCAGATCGTAACGAAGGGGATCGACGTTGGTGATGCCCAGGGAGTAGGCCACGAGGCTGCCTGCGGCCGAGCCGCGGCCCGGTCCCACGCGTATGCCGCGCTCCTTCGCCGCGTTGATGAAATCCTGGGTGATGAGGAAGTACCCCGAATACCCCATCGACGTGATGACGCCGATTTCGAACTCCAGCCTGTCACGGGCTTCCTGCGAGAGGGTCCGGTAGCGTTTCTCCGCACCCTCATAGACGAGCTTGCTCATGTACTCGTCGAGATCCTTCGCGCCCGACTCGGGAGGAATGGGGAATTCGGGCATGTGCAGCGTGCCGAGTTCGAGATTGAAATCGATTTTCTCCATCACCTCGACAGTGGATTCGATCGCCTGGGGATAATCCTTGAACAGGGCGAGCATTTCCTGCTCGCTTTTGTAGTAATACTCCGAGGTCTCGTAGCGCAGCCGGGTGATGTCTTCCGCTTCACGGACATCGGCGATATGCAGGTACACGTTGTGCGCGACGTCGTGGTCGCGGTTGACATAGTGAATGTCGTTGGTGCATATCAGCCGCATGTCCAGTTCCTGTGAGAGGCGCTGCATGCCCTCGCGGATGATGGCTTCGCGTTCGAGTCCGTGATTCTGTATTTCGAGATACACGTCGTCGCCGAAAAGCTCCTTGAGCTCCAGCGCCACACCGCGTGCGCTCTCGTAATCGCCCACCGCAAGGTATGTCGATACCACGCCCCCTGCGCAGGCGGTCAGGGCGATCAGTCCCTCGTGATGTTTGCGGAGCAGTTCCCAGTCGATGCGCGGCTTGTAGTAAAATCCTTCCGTGTGGCCGTACGTCGTGAGCTTGAGCAGGTTGTGATATCCCACATCGTTCTTTGCGAGCAGCACCAGGTGATTGTAGCCGTGCCGCTTCCCTTCGGGATGCGTTTCACTGGCGTTGCGATCGAAGCGGGATCCGCGGGTCACCATGTACATTTCGTTGCCGATGATCGGCTTGATGCCGGCGCGGGTCGCTTTTTTGTAGAACTCCACCGCTCCGAACATCACACCGTGATCCGTGAGGGCGAATGCGGGCATGTCCTGCTCGGCGGTCGCGGCGACGAGGCTGTCCACCGTGCTCGCGGCATCGAGGAGGGAGTAATGGGAATGATTGTGCAGGTGTATGAAATCGGCCATGCGTAGGATCTGTCGTTGCGGTCGGTGAAACTAAAATATATCCGCCCCGCGGCGAAAGGCAATCCCGGTGGCAGGGACAAAATGTGCCCAAGCGCGTTTCGCCTTGTCCTGTATTCACTTGCGTGCTTCCACGCAATGCATTTTTTCCCTGAGCGCCTCCCGGGGATTTGTTATATTTCCCGCACGGGGAGGCCACGATCGAGTCATGGAGCAGCGCATGAGCATGCACGAAGCCCTCGAGGCCTATGAAAACAAAGACTTTGAACGCGCCGCCGTCCTGCTTGCCGCTGCGGTGCAGCGCAGCGACGCAGCGGATGCGCGTGAGCAGCTGCGCCTGAAGCTGGCGTCCGCGCATGACGAACTGCAGCGTTACCCTGAGGCGCTCGCCGTTCTCAAGGACATTCTCGAGGAGAATCCATCCTCCTCCGCGGCATGGAACAACATCGGTGTGGTCTGCAGGCGGCTTGGAAAGCTCGACGATGCCCGCAAGGCCTTCGAAAACGCCTACCGCATCGATCCGGAGAACGCCGACCACCTGGTCAATCTCGGCGCGGTCTGCCTGAAACTCAGCGACCCGGGCAATGCGCTGCAGTACCTTCAGCTGGCGACCGAGCTGATGCCCGGTCATCCGCTGGCGCATGCCAACCTCGCTCTCACCTATGCCGTGTTCGGTCGCCTCGAGGAGGCGGAGGACGCGCTCCGGCTCGCCACGCTCTACGGGTTCGCCCAGGCGGAGGAGATTCAGCAGAAAATCGATGCGCTCAAACAGCTGCGGGAGCAGATGAAGGAAGAAAAAAGCCGTCCCGCGGAGGAGCGCGACGATGAGGAGGCGGAAGAGACCGGGACCGCGCACGCCGCCGGCGAGGTGGAATTGCTGCTGCAGCTGGAGAAGGAAATGTTCGTGCTCGCCGAGCAGCGTTACGGGGGGGATCTCTCCGCGGAAGATGCGGCCGCGCTCGCGCCGCGCATGGAGGATCTGCGGAAGAGCATTCGCCTGATACGTCGCAGACTCGGCATGGACGAGGTGTCGGACAGCGATGTGGCCGGCGGGGTCAATTACATGCGTGACGAAGAGGCCGACGCCCGGTGACGCCCCTGTTTTCTTGCCTTTCTACACGTCGCATCGTACTTTCCGTTTTACTTGAAGCGCGCCATCGTTCCTTCACAACCACGACATCGCGGTGAACAAATCCAGTATCGGCATCGGCGCCGTCATGCTCGCAGCAGCGGCGGTCTTCATCTATTTCGACGACCCGCTTTACATCCGCATCATCGCTGCGGTCATTTTTGTGTTCGGTGCCGTGCTCTTGTACCAGATACTGTCCCGCTCCGTGGGTGCGGGCGATGAGGAAGCGCCGGCGGATGAGCTCCCGCAGGAGGAGGGCGAAGAGAACGTCCCCCCGCGGACGGCAGACGCTCCCGCAGCGACCGAACAGCGCAGCATGCCGCGTCCCCCGCTCACCGCGCCCCCGGAGGAAATTCCGCAGGAGCTCTTTCGCTTCGACACCGAGACCCTTCCGCAGGACGATCCCCGCGCCGAGTTTGATTTCCTGACCAACAAGCTGCTGCAGGTGCTGAAGGAGCATGTGCTCGCGCACAC
>CAJXSA010000203.1 GCA_913060595.1 uncultured Ignavibacteria bacterium | reverse complement strand
AACAGCAGCCATCGTCTTTCTGCTGGGAAAACGGCTGTTTTCCCGGTCCGCGGGAATTGCCGCTGCGGCACTGACCGCGTCCTATGCCCCGTTGATCTTCTATGACGGCATGCTGCTGCTGGAATCGACGCTGACACTGCTGCTTTCACTCGCTCTCCTGTTCCTGGTCCGCGCCGGTGAGAATGGGAAAAGCCGTGACTGGGTGCTCGCGGGGCTTGCGCTGGGGGCCGCGGCTGTCACTCGTGCGAATATCCTCCTGTTCCTTCCCGTCATCCTCCTTGTGTGGATGTCCATGCCGTCCCTGCGCGGCAAGATCATGAGAAAACATCTGTTGATCTATGTGATGGTTGCGCTGGCCTGCCTGCTGCCGACGACGCTGCACAACGCCACCGAGGAAGGGGTGTTCCTCCCTGTGACGGCTTCGTTCGGATACAACCTGTACGCGGGCAACAACGCAGAGGCGAACGGTCTGTACACCATGCCCGAACCGGTCGATCTGTACACTGATCTCAACGGCAGCGCGTGGGTGCAGCAGCAGAGCGGGAAGGCAATGGACGCTGCCGAGGTTTCCGCCTGGTGGCGGGATCGCGCGCTTCATTGGATAGGGGAAAACCCGGGTGATGCGATAGGATTGTTTATGCGCAAGCTTTTGCTGTTCTTCCATCCAGCGGAAATCGATCAGCTCGGACTCAGCATGGACTTCTTTACCGGGCAGTACGGTCGTATCACCGGTCTGCCGCAGGCACTGTTCCCGCTATTGCTCGTGCTGGCGTTCATCGGAATGGGACTGAGCCTCCGCGGTGAGCGCCGCGTTCTCCGCCTGCTTCCATTGCTGCTGCTCGCGGCGTATGTGTTCGCCACCGTCCTGTTTTTTGTCAGCGGCCGGCTGCGCATCCCGGTCACGCCTATACTCATGCTGTACGCGGGATACGCAGTCGTGGCTATCGTGCAGGGCTGGCGCAGTCGTGACACCATTCGAAACATGACCTTTCCCGCGGCGGGAGGAATCGTCCTTGGCGTCGGATTGCTGCTGCTCCAGCCGCAGGTCGAGCAGGGCTACGCGCACGAGTATATCAAGCTGGGGCAGGTCGCGTTCGATCGTGGAGATTTTGCGAAGGCGGAGGAGCAGTTCCGGGCGTCGGTGGCCCAGCGGCCAACGGTGGACGGACTGACGAACCTGGGCAACAGTCTCGCAGCCCAGAAGAAGATGAACGAGGCCGCGGAACAATATCGCGCAGCGCTGCGCATGGATTCGACGGCGGCGCTGGCCTGGTTCAATTTCGGCAATCTCTGGATGCAGTCGCAGAAACCGCAGTATGCCTACGGGTACTGGAAAAAGGCGCTCGATTACAATCCGCGCCTGGCCGATGCGCATAGGAACCTCGGTCTGCTGCTCATGCAGGCGGGACGTCTCGATGAAGCGGAGAGAGCGTTGCGAGCATACCTGGACCTGGAAAACGATGCTGCGAAGAGGGCGGAAATCATGCGTGATCTCGACCGCATCGAGTCTGCCAGACGGGGTGCGCCGGATCGGGGTCCGGGTCCGCCATAGACCATGCATTGGCCGGTCGTCACGTATTGTCTCCGCGGGGAATAAAAAAACGCCATGTCTGTGACATGGCGTTTCCAGTTTTGCCGGGTGCGGTCAGCCGTCGTCTTCATCATCGACGTCGTCCGGGTCCGCCAGTCCGTCGTCGGGTATGGGAATATCGCCGTCGTCGGAGGACGAGAGGGGGTGAGGGGGCAGGTTCAGCACCTCGTCCGCGAAATGCTCCACGAGGTAGGAAACGATGTCCTTGACGGAGACGAGTCCAACCGGTTCGAAGCTGTCGTTCACAAGGGGGATGTGCCTGTACCCTCCGAGATCCATGAAATTGAGCGCGTACGCGATGGTATCTTCCTCATTGAGCGCCTGTGGATTGGTGGTCATCACCTCGGTGATCGGGGTGTTCCGCAGGTCGAAGGCAGCGCCGAGAATTTTCTTGAGCACGTCGCGTTCGGTGAAAATGCCCAGCAGCTTGCCGCGGCTGGTGACGAGAACGCAGCCGATGCGTTTCGTCTGCATCAGGTGCACTGCTTCCTGCACACTGGTGTCGATTTCCACGGTGATCGCGGGCTTCATCAGGCTGCGGAGGGACCGTCGCAGGTCGGATACTTCGAGTGCGGGAGGATTCTGCTCGTCTCCGGCATCAAGGGCCGAATCCATATCGTGCTCTTTGTTCATGACGTGCGTTTTCCTGTAAATGGGAGATTATTCCAGCGTTCCGATTTCGCGTTCGACGTTATCCAAGATAGTATTTTTTTGCACGAGACGTGCAATGCGCCTGACGTCCTCGAAAAGCAGGCGGTCGGCGTCGAGATGCGCCACCGTATCGCGCACGATGCTGTGAGCGATGCCGGTGCCACGTCCCATGCCACGTGGCGTGTGGAAATCCAGCGCCTGCGCCGCGGTCATGAATTCGATGGCGAGCACGTTCTCTACGTTGCGCATGATCTGCCATGCCTTGCGCGCGCCGATGGAACCCATGCTGTTGTGATCTTCCTGATTGGCCGACGTGGGAATGGAGTCGACGCTTGCGGGATGTGCCAGCACTTTGTTCTCCGACACCAGGGAGGCGGCCGTATACTGCGCGATCATAAGTCCGCTGTTGAGACCGCCCTGTTCAGTGAGGAAACGGGGAAGGCCGCTGAGCTTTCCGTTGACCATGCGTTCGATGCGCCGCTCGGCGATGTTTGCCAGTTCAGACAGCGCGATTCCGAGGAAATCCGCGGCGAGCGCGACAGGCTGGCCATGGAAGTTTCCGCCCTCGATCAGCCGCTCGCTCTCGGGAAAGATGAGCGGGTTGTCCGTCGCAGCGTTTATTTCCCGTAAGAGGACACCTTCGACATATGCGATTGCATCGCGGGAAGCGCCGTGCACCTGCGGCATGCAGCGGAGCGAATAGGCGTCCTGCACGACGTCATGGCCATCGCGGTGGGACTCGCGAATCTCGCTGTTTTCGAGGAGGCGCAGCACGTTGCGCGCCGCTGCCTGCTGTCCGGGATGAGGGCGCACGGCATGCAACGCCGGATCGCAGGCGTTGGTCGTGCCGAGCAGTCCCTCGAGTGTCATCGCACCTGAGATGTCCGCCATGCGCATAAGCGCCTTGGCGCGTGCTGTCGTCCAGGTCAGGTACGAGGTCATCATCTGTGTGCCGTTGATGAGCGCGAGACCCTCCTTGGCGCTCAGTTCCACGGGCTGCAGGCCGGCATCCGCGAGCGCGTCTGCGCTCGACCTGGTATTGCAGTCATTCGTCCAGCACTGCTCGAGTCCCATCATGCCGCACACGAGGTGTGCGAGCTGCACCAGGTCCCCACTTGAACCGACCGAACCCTGCGACGGGATCACCGGGACGATATCCGCGTTCAGCATGGCCAGGAGATGCTCCACCGTGGAGATGCGAATGCCGGAATGGCCTTTCGCCAGGGCGTTGGCGCGCAGCAGCATGAGTATGCGCGTAATATGCCGCGGGATGGGATCCCCGCAGCCGACGGCGTGACTGATGATGAGATTGCGCTGCAGGTCCGCCAGCTTGTCTGCACCGATATGAACGTTGCTGAATTCTCCGAAGCCCGTTGTGATGCCGTACATGACCTTGTTGTCACGCACCCAGCGCTCGACCAGATCCCGCGACGCCTGCATGCGTGGACGCGCGTCCTCGGCAAGCGCTGCCGTCACATCGCCTGCGGCGACGGCGAGGACATCTTCAAGTGTGAGAGAGTTTCCATCGAGATACAGGGTATTCATGGTAATCCTGAACAGAAAGTTCAAAAATATGCATCCTGTAAGCTAGCACCATCACCATGCTTTTCCAATTTCCGTTGCCTTGCTTTTCTGTCCGTCGACCATTATGTTGTTTGCAAGATTTGAAACATTCCAAACACAGCGAACGGTAATGAGCGCGCAAAGCGAGGAACTGCACAGGGAATTCATCGATGCATTCGGCAGCCTGTATGCAGCGTATGGCTGGAAGCGGCTGGATGGTCTCATCATCGGACTGCTGATGGCGCGTGCGGAAACGCTCAGTCTCGATGATATCTGCCTCGCGCTCGGCCGCAGCAAGGGCCCGATTTCTGAATCCGTGCGGCAGCTTGCAGAAAAGGGGCTGCTGCGCAAAATGCCGGGACCGGAAAACCGGCGGGCGTATTATGCGATCGATCCCGAGCTGTTTCATCACAACCATCTGCAGAACATGATCGTTGTGCGCAAGAACCGCCAGATCGCCGAGCACTTTCTCGCGCGCAGCGCAGATGTGGAAGATGCGGAGGGAATGCGCGGAAATCTTCGCGGCATGCACGCATTTTACACGCTCATGGAAAGTTTCTACAGCAATTTCTCCGCCCGCTGGAAGGAAGAGCGGTTGCGGCAGGAACAGGTGCAAGACAGCGGCACAGCGCAGGAGAACAGTCAATGAAGGATGCGACCATACAGGGAACGGGCCTTTATGCGCCGGGGGATCCGGTGCCCAACAGCGTCTTCGATGAACGGCATGGTGAGGATATCGACGCATTCCTCCGTGCAAAGCGCAATATCAGGCAGCGGCACTACATGAGCGCAGAGCAGGCGACGTCGGATCTCATCGTTCCCGCGGCACGCGATGCGCTCGCGGAGGCGGGCTGCACCGCGGCGGATCTGGACCTGCTCATTGTCGCCACCGACACGCCGGACTACATATCCCCGAGCACCGCTGCGGTGCTTCAGCACAAACTCGGCGCGCGCAACGCCGGGGTGTTCGACGTGAACACCGCCTGCGCGGGATTTGTGACGGCCATGGATATCGCCTGGAAGTATCTGCGTGGGGACGATCGATACCGGCACATCCTCGTGGCCGGAGCGTATGGAATGAGCAAGTACCTGGACTACGATGACTATAAAATCGCGTCCCTTTTCGCCGATGGAGCCGGCGCCGTCGTGGTCTCCTCCACGGAGGGACCGTATCGCGTCCTCGCCTCTGAACTGTATGCGGATGGTAGTTATCACGATTACATGGGAATCTACGCGGGCGGCACATTCATGCCTGCCTCGCATGCCACGGTGGACAGCCGCGACACGCTGCTGCGTTTCGCAAAAAAAATTCCCCCGGAGACCAATCCCGACAACTGGCCCCGGCTGATCCGATCGGTGCTCGCACGCGCGGGACGTCCGGTCGAGGACGTCGCCCATTTCTTTTTCACGCAGATAAATATTGCCAGCATCAACACGACGCTGGACCTGCTGGGGGTGCCGACGGATCGTGCCCATAATGTCATGGACCGCTACGCATATACTGGCAGCGCCTGCATTCCCATGGCAATTGCCGACGCGGCAGACGAAGGTGTGCTGAAGGAGGGCGACCTCATCGTGCTGATGGGGTCTGGAGGCGGCATCTCCATGGCCGCGATGGCGATGGAGTGGAGTTACGACACCGCATCGCAGAATCAATGACCACGCAGCGGAGCGACGATGGCTGACGGCTCTTTGTACGCATGGATATTCTTCTCGCTGTATGCCCTGGCGGTGACCGGCATCGCCGTGTGGAGCCGCGCGCGCGCGCGCTCGATGGAGTCCTTTTCCGTCGGTACGCGCACGGTCAGTCCGTATTTCGTCGGCCTGTCGCTGGCCGCCAACCTGACGAGCGCCGCCACATTCGTGATCAATCCCGGGCTCATGTATCTCTACGGCTGGTCTGGTATCCTGGGCTACGCCGTGGCGACGCCTCTGGGCATCGGCATCGGCCTGGTCGTCTTCAGCAAGAAGTTTCGCAGCATCGGCGATCAGACACGCGTCATCACCGTGCCGCAGTGGATCGGTGACCGTTTCGGCGCGCCGCTGCTGAAGGTGTACTTCGCCCTGCTCTCACTGCTGCAGATCAGTTTCCTCGTGCTCATCGTCGTGGGACTGTCACTCGTGCTGCGCAGCACGCTCGGACTCAGCACGGAAACCGCACTGTTGATCATCGTTGGCTTCACCTTCGGCTACATACTTCTTGGCGGGGCGAGTGCGCACATCCTGACGAATACCGTGCAGGCGGGAATCATGATTCTCGTCGCGATCATATTTCTCGGCTCCGGACTGGAGTTTTTCGCTGGCGGAGTCGATGGTTTTGCGAACAGGCTTGCCGACGTCGGTCCGCATTACGGCTCCGCCGTGAATCCTGACAGTCTGCTGTTCCGAGACTGGTTCGAAGTCTTCGTCGCCAATTTCATCATTGGCATCGCCATCATCCTGCAGCCGCATATCATATCCAAGTCGCTGTATCTTCGCACGGAGAAGGACGTCAATCGCTATCTCATCACGGCCATGTCCGTCGCCATGCTGTTTTTCGCAGTCCTGATGACCGGACTGTTCGCGCGGCTCGCGATGGATGGAGAGGTGCTCAAGCCGGATGTGGTGATGGCGACCTATATCGTGCGGGAGTTTCCCCCGCTGCTTCGTGCGGTGATCGGACTGGGCATCCTGTCCGCGGGGTTCTCGACCATGGAGGGAATCCTGGTTGCGCTTTCCTCCATTTTCGCGAACGACTTTCTCCGCGGCGTGCTGCCGGCGCGAGTGACGGACCGCGAAGAATGGAAAACACACTCCCTGCGGGCAGCGAAGGGGTTTCTCGTCGCGCTGGCGCCTGTCACTCTGCTGCTCTCATGGGACCAGATACTGCATCCGTCCCTCTCTGTGGCGATTTTTGCACAGAACGGAGTGTACGGCCTCTTCGCTGCCACCTTCGTTCCGATACTGACCGGCGTGTTTTTGCCTCGGGTCACAAAGGGGCTGGTATTTGCTGCTTCCCTGACCGCGCTCATTGTTCACTTCGGGATGTACTACGGACAGATCACGATGTATCACAACAATCCCGGTGTCACCGCCGCGATCGCACTCGCTGCCAGTACGCTCGTCCTCGGTATCGGACTGCTGCTACAGCGCGGCAAGGAGAAAACAGTCTCATGAACGGCGCGCATCCTCGTACGGACTGGTTCGAACGCTGGGCGCTGTATTCGCCCGAGCGGCCGGCGCTGACCGATGAAGCCTCGGGACGGCGATTCACCTACAGGACGTCGAACACGATCATCAACCGGTGTGCGCGCGTGTTGCGTGACGAATTCCATATCGGTGCGGGTGCGCGTGTGGCCGTGCTC
>CAJXSA010000202.1 GCA_913060595.1 uncultured Ignavibacteria bacterium | reverse complement strand
CTCGCTGCCGATGACGAGAACGCGATGGCCGCGGGCACGCATCCAGCGGGCGAAACGCAGGACGTTCAGCTCGATGCCGCCGAGCGAATGTGTGGTGCAGAGCAGTGCTATCCCGTGTGACGCAGGCATGTGTGCAATATCGCGATAATCTGCGGGGAGGAAAAACAGTGCTCAGCGAAGGCGCCAGGCAATGGTGTGAAACTCGATGTCGTCGGTATCGACGCGCAGGATGCACACGCCGGGGACGATGTAATATACCTGCAGGAGGCGGTTGCTGTGCGCAACCTCGTAGCGGTGACATGGCAGCTGCATGCTTGCGTCGTAGACGGTGACCAGGGTGTCGACATTCGTGAGGCGGACGCTGTATTCGGAATAGGACATTTGCTGCCACTGTCCCGGACGTGCAGGGTAGGGAAGATGAAAGACGGGAGTGGGAGTGCGCGTGAGCCGCAGCGTGTCGTTGGGATTGACAGGCAGGTAAAAATGCAGGCCGGTGCTGTCGTTCGCGAGCAGGCTGGGAAACGCGTTCTTCGGTCCGGCCGGGCCGAGCATGGGGCCGTAGCGCAGGTAGTAGTACTCCTCGCCCTCGAAGGTGAGCCTTCGCGCACTGACGGCAATCGGGCTCGATGCGGGACGTGAGCGCGGCTTGATCAGATATATCCACTGATTCCCGGTTTTAAGGGGAAGCAGCTCACCGGCGTCGACGGGACCGTCGCCTGGAGTGTCCGGCGTGTCCGTCGCGCGCAGGGGCGGATCGGAGGGGAAGTCGCAGGACGTCAGCAGGGCGGCGAATACCAGCAGGGCGGCGATGTTGAACAGCGCTTTCATCAGAACTGCACCTGTATGCCGTAATGGATTCCCAGCTTCGTGCTCGTCTCGTCACGCAGATGCAGGAGTGCGGCCGGGGCGAGGTAGAGGTCCACCTGCCGGAATACCTGCACCTGCAGGCCGAAGGCCGCCTCCGCCAGCGGTGCGGTATCGGAAAAGGCCGCAGAGACCTGGAGGAACGGCTGCAGCATGCTATCGCCCATGCGCCATCGCAGATACGGTCCTGCATACCCGTACGTGTATCCGACCACACCGCCGTAATCAGCGATGCGGTCCACGTCGACGTCCGGACCGGGGGTTTCGTGAAACGCGTCCTGTCCCACGACGACGCCGATTTCGACGCTTCGTGAAACACGGTAGCCAAGGCGAAGAACCACGTGTGTGAACATGTTGCGCATTGTGCGCGCGTTGTCGCCCGGCAGCTGGTAGGCGACACCGCTTTCGGTGGAAACGACGAAGCGCCGCGTACCGCTGCGACGCAGCATTGTGACCGATTCTGGCTGCCAGGATTCGGCATCCCTCTGCTTGACGAGCGTATGCCGGTTTGTGAACAATGTCTCGCCTTCGAGGTCCCGCGCCGTGATCGATGCCGTATAGCTGTCGTCAGGCAGTTCGTCCGCATTCCAGACCACGTCATAGGTCCCGGGTTTGCGCAGTCCTTCGTCCAGCACCCGCTCCTCACCGAGAACCTCGATGGTGAGCCGCACCTGGCTGGTCTGCGGCACGGCGTAGGTGAGGCGTGCCCGTTCGCGGAAGGGCTGCGGGTAGCTGCCGGGCATGCTGAACTGATGCGGGGTCTCCAGAGTGAGGAGCACACCTTCACGCAGACTGGCAGGCACGGCCGTGCCGCCATCGGGCAGCGAAGAATCCCACGCGGGCAGATCGAATTTCAGCGGCAGATTGCCGTTGAGCTCCACGGTGCGGGAGAACACTTCGCTGCGATACAGTTCGAGGTCGGCGCCGTTTTCGCGTACCACGGCCCGCTCGAGAAAAACCACGGCAATCAGCGTTCCGTCCTCGTATGCCTGCGGGATGAGTGCCACACGCAGCATGTAACGGTAGAGTGCGGGGAGCAGAGCCTGTGCGTCACCGCTTTCCCCGGGGCGGGGAAGATCCACGAGAATACCGCCGGTAAAATGGGAAGAGGCGGCGTCGTCAGGGGAAATCGGACGCGTCCCTGTGCCGGCCGACCGTGCGGCGACGTTCGCGGCAGGGAGAAGGCCATGCTGATGCATGTCGATAGGACCGCGGCGGTAGACGATTTCATCCCCCTCGAGACGGCGGAGATACTCCACCGTGCAGCCCAGCCGCGGAAGGCGCTCATCCATCGGTGCCCGTGCGAGCGCGGCATCGACCTCGCGCTGGAAAATGTCCTCCTGGCCGCTGCGCAGGGTGTACGGAGTGATGTCCTGCGCCGGCAGCGTGACGCCGCCTGCGAAAAGCAGGCCAGCGAAAAGCGCTATGCGGAATGCATGTTTCATCAATGGGCGATTCGATCCGCGCCGGTCAGCTGCACGGAAGCGACGGTGACCAGCATGGCGTTGTACTGTTCGAGATAGTTTTTCGTCTGCTCACGGCTGTTGCGCTGTTCGATGGGACGCGCATCTGCATAGAACGTATCCTCCGCGTCCACATGCTCGTCCGCCGGCGGCTGCGGAATGTCCTGACGGTCGGTGTCCTGCGCACCAGGCATCTCGGCGCTCTCCGGAGGGGACGCCGCGTTCCCGTGCTGTTCCGCCGGAGGACGATGCTCCGCGATCTGTGCTCCTTCGTCGATGCCCGGCGTGTCGCCGGTGGCGGGATCGTTTTCCGCGGCGGCGACATACACGGTCCGCGTCACCTCACGGATGGCAGTCACCGTGTCGTTCTTCACGATATACACCGTATCGGCGAGATCTGCAACCGGCATGGCGTCGCGCTGTGTCAGCGGTGCGGAATCAGGAAGCAGCAGCAGCACCAGCGCCGCAGCTGCAGCGGCAGTCGCCAGGCCCGTCCCGAACAGGTGTGCGAGACGGAAACGGCGGGGCGGCGGCGCCGGTGCCGCGGCATGCAGGGATCCCGTTTCGGGAGTGTCGGATCGTGCGGCGGTTGCCTCCGCATCGATGCGTCGTGCGACCGCGTCATGCAGGGAAGGCGGGACGCTGACGTCGTCTCGAAGGCTGCGCAGTTTCAGCGACAGGATGAGATGCTGCCGCAGCTGCTCCGCGATCTCCGGATCGCGACGGCATGCGTCGAACAGTTCCCGTTCCTGCTCCGGCGTGCTGCCGCGGTGCAGGTACGCGCTAATCAGTTCCTGGATATGCTCATTCATAGTCATTCAATATCGGTTCGAGTATCTGATGCAGTTTCTTTTTTGCGCGATGTATGCGGACTTTGACGTTGGAAAGAGAGGCGCCGGTGATTTCCGCGATTTCCTTGAGGGAAAAACCCTCGAATTCTGCGAGCAGCAGCGCCTCCCTGTAATCGGGCGGAAGCTGCTCCAGTGCCCGGTGCAGATGCTCGGCCTCGTTCCGCCTGATCGCGCCGTCTTCGCTGACCAGGAAACGCTCCGCGTCCTCGACCGCGACACTGCGCCGTTCGCTTCGCTGCCGCGCCTTGAGGGCATTGAGACATTCGTTGCGCGCGATGCGGAACAGCCAGTTGGCTTCCTTTCCTTGATCCCGCAGCGTGTGCACGGACTGATACGCCTTCACAAAAACCTCCTGGTACACGTCGTTCGCAAGATCCCGGTCACTGAGAACGTAGATGCAATAGGCGAGAATGCGCCTGTCGTAAAGCGCATAAAGCTCATCGAAACGCTGTCGCCGTTCGCGTTCTGTCATCTCTATTCCGGGAAAGCGCGTTCATTGCTGGTGTCCAGTCCTGCGGATCGTTTTGCTGCGTCCGCGTGATAATGAACTGACAATATGCGCCGTGTGAAGGTTACAGGGGAAAAGGGCAGTATCTGTTCAGAAAATAGGGCAAATGGGTGACCTGCGCCAGCGGAAAACGGTGTTGCGGGAATACATCCGGGCGCGCACGTGTTATGAAACGACGGGACATGCAGCATCCCGTGAAAAATGCTATCTTGACGGATATTCACCGCAGCACCAGGCTCATGAGCAAACAGAAAAACATGCCCGCGCGCGGAAAAACGCGCAAACCCTCCCCTCTGATCATCATCGGCGGCACCATCCTCGTCCTCACCGTCGGCTTTCTCCTCATTTCCGATTACCTGATCGAAAACAGGGATCCGCGGGCGACGCGAAGCATCGCCGAGCGCAAGGCGGAGCAGGAAGGCACGAGCGCCGCGTTTCGCAATGATGCGTCGCTCTATTTCAGCAACGCGCAGGGGGACACTCTCGCGGCCGTCCGCGTGGAAATCGCCGAAAGCGAAGCCGCACGCACGCAGGGACTGATGGGGCGGAAGAGCATGGCGGAAGACCAGGGCATGCTGTTCATTTTTCCCTACGAGGAGTACCGGTCCTTCTGGATGGTGAACACGCCGCTTTCCCTGGACATCATTTTTGTCAACAGCGCCGGCAGCATCGTGACCATACAGCGCAACACCGTCCCGTATTCGGAGGAATCCATTCCTTCCACCGCGCCGGCGACCTACGTCGTCGAAGTGAATGCCGGTTTCTGTGATCGCCACGGCGTGCGTGAAGGGAACCTGGTGCGCTGGATTCGAACGGCGCAGGATGAACGGAGGTAATGGAATGAAAAGCATATCAGTTGGATTGATCGTCATCGCGCTCGGATTTTTCGCGGCGTCGTGCGGCAGTGAGAGCGAAGCACCGCGGGCTGTGCACGTATCCGCCCCGGGCATGCACTGCGACGGCTGTACGTCCACCGTGGAGGAAACGCTGGCCAAAATGGCGGGCGTGGACTCCGTGTTCGCCGATCTCGACAGCAAGGAGGTCGCCGTGTACTGTGACACCACCGTCGTCTCTCGCGGCGATCTCGAAGACATCATCGCGAAACTCGGGTTCGCCACCGCCCCCGGAGAGCAGTGATCATGGATTTCCGGCAGAGTGCCGCCCTGCGAGTCGGCCTTGCGGTTGTCGCCATCGCGGCAGTCGTCGCGGTCGTACTGCTGTACGACAGCGGGGACAGCTCCGCGCCACAGCAGCCCCTCGTATGCGAGGATGATGCGACGGCCCTGCTTTCCCCGCTTTTCGGGAAGCGCATGGACGACGTCGCTCTCATCGCTATGGATCGCAGTCCCGTCATGCTGCATGATCTCGGGGGACGTCGTCTCACGGCGGTGGTGTACTGCTCCTACCGCTGTCCCTGTTCCGACGGCTACGTCGAACGGCTCCGCACGCTGCGCGGCCGCTACGAAGCCCGCGGTGTATCCTTTGTCGCGGTGCATGCGAACGCGGACGAGAACATCGACGGCATGCAGGATTACATCGACCGTGAGGGATACCCGCTGCCGGTGTACCGCGATGATATGACCGCCGTCGCCGACATGATGCATGCAACGGTCACCCCTGAAGTCTTTGTTTTCGATACCGCGTGGACGCTGCAGTACCACGGACGCATCGACGACGACAAAAGCGGATTGTTCATCGAAGAGGCCTCGCTTCAGCTCGCGCTCGATACCCTGCTGCAGGGACAGGAGCTTTGGGACAAGGAGAAACTCAGCCTCGGCTGCGCCATCGTCCGCGATCGCCCCCTCGATACGACCTCCGTCTCCGTCACTTCCCGCCTGCCCTGAATTTTACGGAGCTTCGATCCCATGGGACAGTTGGAATTCATGCTCACGCATGCCCCTGCGTCACTTCTCATCCTGCTCGCGACGGCGGGAATCAGCCTCATTGCCTTTCGCAGCGGGACGCTCATGGACCGTTATCTGCTGTTTCCATGGAAGGTCTATCGTGGAAAGGAGTATGTGCGCATTCTCGGATACGGCTTCCTGCACGCGGATTTCATGCATCTCGCGTTTAACATGATCGCGCTGTATTCAGTGGCGATGTACGTGGAGGCCGTGGCCGGTACCGGACGCTTCCTCGCCATTTATTTCGGCTCCATGGTGGGCGCCGCGCTGCCCCCGGTGTTCCTGAAGCGAAACAACCCGGATTATCGCGCACTTGGCGCCTCGGGGGCCGTTTCAGGACTTTTTTTCGCGGGAATGCTGTACTTCCCGACGGCCAAAGTCATGCTGCTTTTCCTGCCCATTCCCATGCCCTGGCCGGTTTTTGCCGTCCTTTTCATCGTCGGGAGCATATTCGGGGCAAGAAAGAACTGGGGGAACGTCGGTCATGACGTGCACCTTTACGGCGCGCTCTCCGGTCTCCTGCTGACAATTACCCTCGATCCGTCCTCGATCGGCCGTTTTCTCGCCGGGGTGGGACTGGGCTGAGCGCCCTTTCCCCGTCCGATGTGAAACCCTTTGTAACCCACTCCGTAGAATAGTGTCTATCCTGTAGAAATTGCCGCGAAATGCGGTGAAAGGACACAGCGCATCAGAAGATGCCTGAAGATTACAGCAGATATACCGACGAACAGCTCTTCGCGGCGTTCAAACAGAGCGGCAAGGAGAAGGATGCGGCTTTTCGCGAGCTGTTCTCAAGGTACGAGCGAAAGGTCTACGTGTTCTGCCTGCGGCTGAGCGGCAACCCGGACGATGCCAACGACATTTTCCAGGAGACCTTCACCCGCTTCTACCGCCAGACGCTCAAAGAGGACGAACGGGTGAGCAACATTCTCGCCTATCTGCTGACCAGCGCCCGGAACGTGTTTCTCAACACGCGGCGCAACAAGGTGTACTGGTCTCCTTTCGAGGACGAGCACATCGCCGACCATGTGCCGATGTATGAGCGGAAGGAGCTGCTCACCATGATCAGCTCGGCGCTGGAGCTTCTTGACGTCCCGTATCGCGAAGCATTCATCCTTCGCTTCTACCAGGGACTGTCTTACAAGGAAATCGCTGAAATCACGGGCGATTCGGTTTCATCACTCAAGGTTCGCGTGATGCGGGCCAAGGATCAGGTACGAACGATATTGCAGCCATATATCGCAGACCTGTCACGCTAAGATTTACGCACATTTCAGGTTCAGATACCGACAATGCAGTCCACGGAATTACTCCACAGATTTTTTGACGAAGGTCTCGACGACTCGCTCGAGGACGTGCTCTTCGAGCGCATGGCCGTCGACGCGGACCTGCGCAGAGAATTCCTGCAGCATCAGAAGCTGCACCATATGATACAGGAGGATGTGGCCGGGATTACAACGCCGTCGCATGTGTCTCAGCAGTTGTTCATCCATCTCGGCCTCACTCCTCCTGCTAAAACTCCACCGCCTCCGGGACTGGGCAGGCGCATCGGCGCCGCCATGG
>CAJXSA010000201.1 GCA_913060595.1 uncultured Ignavibacteria bacterium | reverse complement strand
GCGACATGGAGCTCATGCGCCGAAAATAGCGCCGTGGTGAAAAAGAAGAAAGCGCCGTCCCTCCGCCGTGTCAGATGACGAACATCAGGTTCACGCCGAAAACGGCGTCGAGTCCGGCCCCGAGATGATTGTCGAGGGGAATGCGCAGCAGCAGTCCGGGCCAGAATCCCACGCCGACATCCGCATTCACCGTCAGTCCGATCTGCGAGGACCCCTGGTCCTCCAGGGAATCGAACTGATGACGCACCGTGTACACGCCGGAATAGCCGAGCTGCACAAGGACGTTCTCATCCTCGTACTGCGTCAGGAAGCCGTACTTGAGGTAGACGTCCATGATCTCGTCCCCGCGGTCATCCATGTACACGAGTATGGAGGGACCGGTGTGGAGGCGCACGCCGAGTTTCGTGCCGGGGATTCCCGTGTGCAGGCGGAGAATACCCATCGCGGGAACGGCTTCCGTTGCGAAGGCCTCGAGGCGGTCGATGTCGGTAATACTCGCGTAGGACGCGGCCAGGCCTTTCTCCTTGTCTGCGATGGGCAGGCGCACACCGACGTCCCCGCTTATGAGCGCGTCCTCCCCGCCGAGCGCGATTCCGACGTACGGATTCCCCAGAATGAATTCATCCACCGCGTCGGTGGAAAAATTGGAAAACGGCAGGTCCACGAGGAAGGTCATGGCTTCCGACGTACGGACGCGATAGCCGAAAAAGAAAGTCGAATTGAAAAATTTCACTCCGTCATTGTTCTCCAGGAAAGGCTTCTGCCATTCGAAACTGATGGCATGATCCTGTTCCGCGGCCACCCAGACGGGCTGCGCTGTTGCGGGAGCCGCTGCGCAGAGCGCGATGAGCAAGAGGATGAAAACAGCTGGTCTCATGATGTCCTCCGTTTCAGGGAGCTGCGGCGGCCGGCCGCGCACTCCGATGTTAGACCTGATTGGATAGCGTTGTACAAACACAATACACATTTCCGCCTCTTTTCGCAATGCGCGCGGCTTTTGCCCGTTTTTTCTTCCCCCTTTCGCACTTTCTTCCTATCTTTTTGGTCCGTTACACCATGGAAACGAGTATGAGCATCTCCGAAGCGAAGCTGAAAACCTGGGCAGACTATCTCCTGAACTACTCCCTCGGCGGCGTACGCGAAGACGACGTGATCATGATCAAGGGCGAGCACATCGCATGGCCGCTGATGTCGGTTCTGCAGGACATGGTTTTCGCCGCAGGCGGCATCGCCGACGTCAACATCGTGGCACCGGACAACGACCGCGGCAAGGTCTGGGGCGCGTCCATCGCGCGGCACGGCACGCCAGCGCAGATCGAGCGCGTTCCGGCGTGGCACAAAGCGCGATACGACGCGATGACCAAGTACATAGAGATTCTCGGCGCGGAAGATCCCGCGCTCTCCGCCGGTCAGCCCGAAGAGACCGCCATGGCCGTCATGCGGGCCGATGAGCAGTACAAGCGGATCCGCCTCGGCAAGCCGTGGGTGCTCACACTGTACCCGACGCAGGGCTTCGCCGATCTCGAAGGCATGACGCTGGAAGAGTACACGGACGTGATCGTCTCTGCCTCCATGCAGGATCCGCGCGAACTCGACCGCGTCGAGCAGGACATTTACGAACTGATGGACGACAGCAGCACGATGCGCATTCAGACCCGTCACCCCGACGACGGCCGCACCCTGGAGCTGCGCATGAACATCGCCGAGCGCGGCGTGATCAAGTGCACGGGCAAACGGAATTTCCCCGACGGCGAGGTGTTCACCAGTCCCAACACGAAGACGGTGGAAGGCGAGATCTTCGTCGACCTCCCCGTGTACAACAGCGGCACCACGGTGCAGGGCATTTACCTGAAATTCGAAAACGGCCGCATCGTGCAGTACAGTGCGCAGACCGGACACGAGACACTCGCGAAAATCATCGAGACGGACGACGGATCGCATCGTCTCGGCGAGGTCGCGCTGGGGATGAACGCCGGGATCACGAAAGTTCTCAAGCACCCGCTCTTCGTCGAAAAAGTCGGCGGCACGCTGCATATCGCCATCGGCGCGAGCTATCCCGAATGCTATGTCGCGGACGAAGGAAGCGAGGAAGGCAAGGCCGCGCTCGACCGCATGTTCGAAGAGGGACTGCTCAACCGCTCGGCCCAGCACGTGGATATCGTCACGGATTTCCGGGAGGGAGGCGCGGGTATCGGCGTGTGGCTGGATGACACGAAGATAGAGGTGAAGGACGGAATCTGGGTGCGGCCCTGATTAAAAAGGATTACTCAGAGGCTTTACCACGGATTACGCGGATTACACAGAGATAACAAAAACAGGCGCATCGTTCGCACACCGGTGCAGCATGGATGAGATCGGAACACGACGGAAAGGAGAGATATGGAGCACGGAGATATGAGCAGGGAAGAGCTTCTGGAGAAGATCGCAGAGCTTCAGAAGCGGCTTGAGGGCGCGAAAGAAACGAATCGCGAGCTGTCCTCGCAGCTTCAGGCGAAGGACGCGGAGGTGATGCGCATCGGGCGTTCGCTCGAAGAGCGGCAGGCGGAGTGCATTCGCAAGGAGATGGACTTCCGGAAAAGCACCGACCAGTACCGCTCCCTCGTGGCAAATCTTCCCGGCGCCGTGTATCGCTGCGCCAACGACGCGAACTGGACCATGGAATTCATCAGCGCGCAGATCGAAGAACTCACCGGCTACCCGGCGTCCGACTTCATCGACAACGAAGTGCGCAGCTACAACAGCGTCATCCATCCCGAGGACGTCATCAAAGTCGTCGATGCCGTCAACGAAGGTCTCAAGCACCATGAGCCCTATGTCATCGAATACCGTCTCCGTCACAAGAACGGCCGCATCATCCCCGTCTACGAGCGCGGCGCCGGCGCCTACTCCGACGACGGCGAACTGCTCTGGCTCGACGGTGTGATCTTCGAAGTGATCCACAACCACCGCGAAAGAGATTACGAGGATTGAAGAGGATTACGCAGAACGTTTACCACAGATTCCACGGATTACACAGAGATAAAGAAAGGCGGCTAAACACCGCCTTTTTTCATGCACATCTCTGTGAAATCTGTGGAATCTGTGGTAAGACATCTGCGCAATCTGTACCCTCCGCGCAATCATCTCCGGGGGCGGTACATGTGCGTCGAGTGGCCGAAGTAGGCGTCGGCGGCTTCCATGACGGTTTCCGAGAGCGTGGGGTGCGGGTGGATGGAGGCGGCGACGTCCTTGACGCGCGCGGCCATTTCGATGGCGAGCACGCCTTCGGCGATGAGTTCGCCCGCGCCGGGTCCGGCGATACCGACGCCGAGTATGCGCTCGGTTTCGGGATCGACGATGAGCTTGGTGACGCCGTCGGAGCGGTCAAGCGTCGTCGCGCGGCCTGAAGCGGCCCAGGGGAAACGGGCAACTTCGACCTTGCGCTTCTGTGCGCGCGCCTCGGTCTCGGTGATGCCTGCCCAGGCGATTTCCGGATCGGTGAAGACCACGGCGGGAATCGCATAGGGCTCGAACACGCTCTTCTTCCCCGCGATGACTTCGACGGCCACGCGCGCCTCATGCGAGGCCTTGTGCGCCAGCATGGGATCGCCGGTGATGTCGCCGATGGCGAAGATGTGCTCTTCCGACGTGCGACGCTGCGGATCCACGGTGACGAAGCCGCGGTCGTTGACGTCCACGCGCGTGTTCTCCAGGCCGAATCCCTCGGTGTTCGGCTTGCGTCCGACGGAGATCAGCACGCGGTCGAATATGGCCGCCTGCTCGCCGTCGCTGTTCTCAAAGGTCACCTTGATGCCGTTCTTCTGCTCCTTCATGCCCGTGACTTTCGTGTTGAGCATGATGGATTCGAACTGCGCGTCGAGGCGCTTCTTCAGATGATTCACCATGTCGCGGTCGGCGCCGGGCAGCAGTCCGCCCGTCATTTCCACGACGCTCACACGCGATCCCAGCGCGGCGTACACCGTGCCGAGTTCCAGTCCGATATATCCGCCGCCGATGACGAGGAATTTTCCGGGGATGTCCGGGAAGTTCAGCGCGCCGGTGCTGTCCATCACGCGATCCGATCCCTCGGGCACACCGGGAATCATCGCAGGACGCGAGCCGGTGGCCAGGATGGCGTTCTTGAACGTCAGCGTGCTCTCGCCGCCGCCATGCTCGTCGATGTGCAGCGTCGCGCTGTCGGTGAAGCGCGCGAAACCGCGGATGAAGGTGATCTTGCGGGCCTTCGACAGCTGGCCGAGTCCGCCGGTCAGCTTGCCGACGACGTCGTCCTTGAACGACCGCAGTTTGTCGATATCGATTTTCGGCTCCCCGAAACTGATGCCCCACTCCTTCGCCTCCTTCGCCTCGTTGATGAGTTTGGCCACATGCAGCAATGCCTTGGAGGGAATGCAGCCGCGGTACAGGCAGACGCCGCCGGGATTTTCTTCGGTATCGATGAGGGTGACCTCGAGTCCGAGATCGGCGGCGTAAAAGGCCGCGGCGTATCCGCCGGGACCGCCGCCGATGACGACGAGATCGGTGTTTTTCGTTTCAGACATGTATGTACTCCGCTGGATTAATCTTTCTCGTTATCCTTCGAGGGCCATCAGCAGCGGCTCTTCCATCGCCTCGGCGATCCAGCGCAGGAAACGGGCCGCGTCGGCGCCGTCGATGATGCGGTGATCGTAGGTCAGGGAAAGCGGCAGCATCATGCGGGGCTGGAATTCCCCGTCCTTCCACACCGGCTCGATGGTCCCGCGGGACATGCCGAGAATGGCCACTTCCGGGGAGTTCACGATCGGGGTGAAGGACGTGCCGCCGATGCCGCCGAGGTTGGTGATGGTGAAGGACGCGCCCTGCATTTCGTCTGGCATGATCTTTTTGTCCCGCGCCTTGCCGGCCAGCTCCTGCAGTTCTGCCGAGATCTCGAGAATGTTCTTCTTGTCCACATCCCGAATCACCGGCACGAGCAGGCCACGGTCGGTGTCGACCGCCACGCCGAGATGGAAGTACTTCTTGTAGATGATACGGTTGCGCTCCATGTCTATGCTGGCGTTGAACTGCGGGAATTTCTTCAGCGCCGCAGCCGCGATTTTCAGGGCGATGGCCGTGACGGTGAGCTTCGTGCCGGCTTTCTCCGCGCGTTTCGCCCACGCCTTGCGCAGCTCCTCGAGATGCGTGACGTCCGCGCGGTCATTCTGTGTGACTACGGGAATGGACCAGCTGACTTCCATCTGCTCGGCCGTGCGACGGCGCACCTTGCTCATCTCTTCGACCTCGATTTCGCCGAAGGCCGAGAAGTCGGGAAGCTTCGGACGCACGGGACCCACTGCGGCAGTTCCTCCGCCGCCACGCTGAATGATGGATTTGGCGTGGGCTTTCACGTCGGCATCGGAGATGCGTCCGCCGGCACCGCTGCCCCGCACCTCCGTGATGTCCACACCCAGTTCGCGTGCGAACATGCGCACGGACGGTGCCGCAGGCACCGGCGTGCCGTCCGAGGGACCGGGCACGGCCTTGATCGGCGCAGAAGAGGCCGTCTCGCTGCGGTCTGCAGACGGCGCCGCACTTTCCGCTTTCACGGGTTCTTCAGATTTCGCAGTCTCTTCCTTCGAAGCCGCTGCGGACGTTCCCCCGCTGCCATCCTTTCCATCCTTTCCATCCTTCTCATCTTTCGCATCGGCGCCATCCTTCTCATCCGCGTCAGTGCTCGCATCCTGTGCGTCGGACGCGGACTCCTCACTGGCGGCGCCGTTCGACGACTCCTCGATGAGCATGATGACCTTGCCCACCTCGGCCTGGCCTCCCTCCTTGACCTTGATATCCTTTACCGTGCCGGCGACGGTGGAAGGCACGTCGAAGGAGGCCTTGTCCGTTTCCAGCTCCAGCAGCGGCTGATCGACGTCGACCGAGTCGCCGACGGAGACCAGCACCTTGACAACGTCACCCGCGGTGATGTTTTCACCCAGTTCGGGCAGTTTGACTTCAGTAGCCATGTGTATCCTCTGTTATGAAATCATCGGATTCGCTTTTTCGGGATCGATGCCGAGGTCTTTCATCGCCTGTGCGACGACCTTTCCGTCGATCATCTCTTTTTTCTGCAGGTGCGAGAGCGCCGCGAGCGAGATGAAGCGGGCGTCGACCTCGAAGAAATCGCGCAGCTGCGCGCGTCCTTCCGAACGGCCGAAGCCGTCGGTGCCGAGGGAAATGAGTCCGCCCGGCGTCCAGCGGCAGATCGTGTCGGGCAGCGCCTTCACGTAATCCGTCGCCGCCACGATGGCGCCTTCGACGCCCTCGAGCATCTGCGAGACATACGGCACGCGCGGCGTCTCCGTCGGATGCATGCGGTTCCAGCGCTCGACCTCGAGTCCGTCGTTGTGCAGCTGCTTGTAGCTGGTGGCGCTCCACACGTTGGTGGCGACGCCGTACTTCTCTTCGAGCATCTCCTTCGCCTTGAGCGCCTCGTTCATGATGGTGCCGTTGGCGAGGATGTCCGCCGTCAGCTTGGCATCCTTCATCTCCGTCGGACGCAGCATGTACAGTCCCTTGAGAATGCCGTCCTTGACATGGTCGCCTTCCGGCATCGGGATCTGCACGTAATTCTCGTTCTCGACGGTGATGTAATAGAACACGTTCTCCTGCTCTTCGTACATGCGGCGCATGCCGTCGCGCAGTATTACGGCGATCTCGTATGCGAAGCTCGGATCGTAGGTCACGAGGTTCGGCACCGGGTAGGCCAGCAGGTGGCTGTTGCCGTCCTGGTGCTGCAGTCCCTCACCCGCCAGCGTGGTGCGTCCGGCGGTGCCGCCGATCATGAAGCCCCGCGCCTGCATGTCGGCCGCGGCCCAGACCAGGTCACCGATGCGCTGCATGCCGAACATGGAGTAGAAAATGAAGAAGGGAATCATAGGAATGCCGTGCGTGGCGTAGGCCGTACCCGCCGCGATGAAGGAGGACATCGAACCGGCTTCGGTGATGCCTTCCTCGAGGATCTGGCCGTTCTTGGCCTCCTTGTAAAACAGCAGCGAGGCGGAATCCACGGGTTCGTACAGCTGTCCGACATGCGAGTAAATGCCCACCTGGCGGAACAGCGCTTCCATGCCGAAGGTGCGCGCCTCGTCGGGCACGATGGGCGTGATGTACTTGCCCACTTCCTTGTCCTTGAGCAGCTTGGTCAGCATGCGCACG
>CAJXSA010000200.1 GCA_913060595.1 uncultured Ignavibacteria bacterium | reverse complement strand
GGATTTCACAGCCGGGAATCACGGATTCCGTGATTGAGCCGCGTCACCCTCCCGAGTACTTTATCTCCATATCTGATTTTCTGAGAGATGTCCGAGTGCGGACGCGCCCCGGTTCAGGCAGTCCGGTCGGTGCATGAAGCCCTTGCGCAACTCGTCGACACGCATCTCAACCAGCCTTACAGCCGTCATGCCAGATTTTGCTCCATGGAGAGGGGCTGCACCCCCGGTGATGTCGTCCGATGCGGGCGGCATCACCGGAGGGGGTGCGATACGGGGGGGACTGCTCCTCCTTGCTGCTGCCATGCTGCTGCCGTTTTTCTGCAGCGCGCAGTCCGGCAGCGCGGAGCGGGACAGCGCCCTGGCCCGGGAATACCGTCGCCTGGTCGCCGCGTCGGAAGAACACGACTCCCTGCTCACCGCGGAAAACCGTGCGCAGGTGCGGCGGCTGACCGAGAAGTACGACAGCGACCGGAAGAACGAAGAGCTGGCGCTGATGGAACGGGAGAAGCAGCGGAGGGAGCTGGAACTCGCGGCGCGCGAGGCCGCGCTCGAACGTCAGCGGCAGGAAAAGCGGGAACGGGAGCGCGACATTCGCCGACTGCGTCAGGAGCGGGAAATCCGGGCGCTGGAACTCGCAGGCGCGCGGTCCAATCTCGCGAACAGGGAGGCGGAGCTCGCACGGCAGGTCGAGGAACGGGAACAGCAGAAGGAAGCCCTCGCCGTGCAGGAGGCGGGACTGCAGCGTGAACGTACCTGGCGTGGCATCGCGGGTGCCGGACTGCTGGCTGTGCTGCTTTTCATGGGCAGCGGGTACTGGAGTTTCCGCACCCGGCGGACCGCGGCTACACTGCGCGAGCAGGCGGCGACAGATCGCGCCCGCGTGCTCGAGGCGCAGGTGTTCGCCGAAGCGGCGGCCGCGGAACGCAGGCAGAAGGAGGCGCAGCGGGAATTCGCCGCCCGTCTCATCGTCGCACAGGAAGAGGAGAGGAATCGCATCGCGGGTGCGCTGCACGACGGCATTTCGCAGGACCTGATCATCACGAAATTCCGCGCGACCATGGCGATGCGAAACGATGACGAGTCCGGGACGCACATGAAGGAAATCCTGGACACGGTCAGCGACAGCATCGAAGAGGTGCGGCGCATGTCCCGCGACCTGCGTCCCACGCAGCTCGAGCGTGTCGGCCTCACGGCCACACTGACATCCATGCTCCAGGGGGTGGAGGAGAGCACGGATCTCCATATCGAGGCGCATGTCGACGCGGTGGACGGTCTGCTGTCTTCCGACGGAGAAATCGGCCTCTACCGCATCGCGCAGGAGGCGGTCAACAACATTCTCAAGCATGCGGAAGCATCCAAAGCCGAGCTGCAGCTGCAGAAGGATGGTGACCGTCTGCGCCTGGTTGTTCATGACGACGGAAAGGGATTCGATCCGGCGGCCGATGTGCAGAGCGCATCCGGCGGAGGACTCGGCCTGCGCGGCATGCGTGAGCGGGCGCATATGCTTGGCGGGACGCTGCGCATCGAGAGCGCCCCGGAAGAGGGCACGACACTGTGGCTGGATTTCCCCCTGCATGAAGCAGCGGAAAAGGGGGATGTCGTATGAGAACATTGGGCCGTTATTGCATTTTCCTCCTTCTCGTCTGTGCCGCGTGCGTAAAACCGGTCACACAGCTGCATGCGCAGGCGCGAATCGACAGCCTGATGCTGGAACTGGACGCAGCGGCGGACGACAGCAGCCGGGGTGCGATCTGCTTCCGCATAGGACGGGCGCAGTATGCCGAACACCGCAACGAGGAGGCGATGCGCTGGTACGAGCGCAGCTACCGCCACCGTGTCGCTGCGGGTGAAATCGCGGCGGCCGCGTTCACCTCGCGCGTCATGGGCGGCATGTGGCTGGTGCTGGACAGCCATCTCCGCGCGATGGAGTGTTACGAGCGCGGCATGCGCATGTTCGAGCAGGTAGGAGACACGCTGGGAATGATCCCCGCGCTGTGGAACGTCGGACGCATGCACACGCGCAAGGGGGATTTTACGCAGTCCATGCGCTACCTCAAGCGGGCATGCGACCTGGCGGAAACCGTCGGACACCGGGGCCTATTGGCCACCTCGCTGTGGTTCATCGGGGTGGAGAATGACTTCATGGGGGACAAGGAGGAGGGAATTCGTTACCTGCGCCGCTGCCTGGAAATCCGCGAGGAAATCGGCAATGTGAGGGACATCGAATTCACTCTTATCATCCTGGCCGCAATCTGCACGAACGGCGGGCATCACGACTGGGCGCGCAAATATCTCCGGCGGAGCAGGGCCATCGCCGACTCCCTCGGCGATCCGCGCCGCATCGGGACAAACTGGCACAGCGTCGCGCGCATTTTCCGCGAGGAAGGCGATCTCATCACCGCCGTGGACTACGAGCAGCGGGCGCTGCGACACTACAGGGAAGCCGGGTCGCTGCGGGATATTGATTTCACTCTCCAGCAGCTCGGGACGCTTTGCAGCCGGCTGGGGAAAGCGGACAGTGCCATGCAGTGCTTCGACGCCGCGCTCGAAGTGAGCAAGACGCTCGGCGGACGGGGGCGTCTGCGCTGGCATGCGGGAACCCTCGCAGAGCATTTCGCGCGCAACGGACAATTCGCAAAGGCGATCGCGATGCAGAAGCAGCACATGGCGCTGAACGATTCGGTGTACAACGTGCAGACGATAACACGCGTCAATGAATTGACCGCCGCGTATGAAGCCGAGCGGCGGGAGCGCCGCCTCGCTCTTCTCGCTGCCACGCGCGCCATCGACTCGCTCACGCTCGTGCGCACCGGACAGCGCCTCGCGGCGGAACGGGAGGCGCTTACGGCGCGAACGGATGAAGCACAGCTGCTCGCACAGCAGCGCCGCATTGAGGAACTGCAGCTCGCGCGGGCGGCAGACACGCTGACGCTGCGCACGCAGGCCATCGCCCGCGGCAGGGCGGAGAGCGCGCGGCAGCGTGATCAGATTTCGCTGCAGCAGGCGGCGATATCACAGGAACAGCTGCTGCGCAACGCGCTCGCAGGCGGCTTCCTGATCGCGCTCGTCCTGGGCGGCCTTCTGCTGCGCAATCTCCGCAGACGGCGGGAAACGGCGGAACTGCGCACCGAGTCGGCGGAACTGCATGCGCGCGCCGTCGAGACGCAGGCCATAGTACAGCAGGCGGCGATCGCGCGGGAGGAGCATGCCCAGCAGCGCCGTTTCACCGCGCATCTCATCGCCTCGCAGGAAAAAGAGCGGCGTCGCATCGCGGGCGCGCTGCACGACGGCATCGGGCAGGACCTGCTGATCATCAAGCATCGCGTACGCATGGCCATGGACGACGCCGCGCGGCGAAAAGAGCATCTCACCGATATCATGGAAATCGCGGTGGAGGGCGTCGAGGACGTCCGTCGTCTCTGCCGCGACCTGCGTCCCTATCAGCTCGAGCGGGTGGGACTGACGGAAACGCTGCGCGGTATGCTGCGGTCTGTCGATGAAAGCACTCCGCTCGACGTGCACGCCGATATCGCGGATGTCGACGGACTGATCCCCGCGGAGCGGGAAATCGACCTGTACCGTGTGGTGCAGGAGGGAATGAACAATATCATCAAGCACGCCGGCGCCACGCGTGCGGACGTGCGTCTCGAACGGGTGAACGGCAGCCTTCGCCTGCATCTGCGCGACGACGGCAAGGGATTTGACATCGGTGCGGCAAAGACCGGCGCGCCAACGGGCATGGGACTCGAAGACATGACAGAGCGCATGCATCTGCTCGGGGGACAGCTGCGCATAGAAAGTGCGGCCGGCCGGGGAACGCTCCTGGAAGCCACCGTTCCGCTCAACGGTGACGATCTGCGGACGGGCGCACAGGCGTCCACCACTTCGCGTGAGGAATACGGTGCGTCACCGCAATCCACGCACGCAGCAGAGAACGCGCTGGAAGAGGAAGTGAGGAGCAGCACATGAGCAATGCGACCGCCGTCGACAGCATACGCGTATTCATCGCCGACGACCATCCCGTCGTGCGCGGCGGGCTGCGCATGATGATCGAGTACGAGGAGGGCGTCAGCGTCGCCGGTGAGGCCGGGGACGGCGGTGAAGCGCTCGAGGCCATCATCGTGCAGCAGCCAGACGTCGCGCTGCTGGACATCGAGATGCCATCGCTGACCGGACTCGACATCCTCAGGGAAATCGCTTCCCTGGAACTCGCGACGCGCGCCATCGTGCTCACGCTGCACGACGACCGCGCGGTATTTCAGCGGGCCGTGGAACTGGGTGCCGCGGGCTACATGCTCAAGGACAGCGCGCCGCGGGACATACTCAACGGCATCCGCCGCGTCGCCGCCGGTGAGTTCTGTCTTGGAGTTCCTGACGCCGAGAACGACACCCCTGATGCCCATCCCCGTGCTGCTGAACTGCTCGCCGTCGCCTCGCTCACGCAGTGCGAGCGGCGCGTCCTGCACCTGATCGCCGAAAACAAATCCACCCGCGAAATCGCGGACACGCTCTGCGTGAGTCCCCGCACCATCGACACCCATCGCGCCAACATCTGCTCCAAGCTCGGTGAGCGCGGCAGTCACGGACTCATCCGCTTCGCCATCGAGCACCGCATGTACCTCTGAACCGTCCATCCTGAATTCCCCTGCCGGGACGCACCCCCGGCATAAAATCGGTAGAACTACTGATGCATTCCATCTGCCGATTTCCGTTCATACACCCAGCCCACATTTCCGGAGGCAGCCATGACCGTTGTGACAGGACAGATTCCCACGTGTTTTCGCATTTTTTCCGGCCTCGTTCTCGGGTTGTTTTTCTGCACGCAACCCATTTCCGCGCAGTGGGGGGAGGCGTCGAACCTGTCGGGAGAACTCGATACGGCGTCGACATCCTACACCACCGCGCGCTGCGTCGCTGCCAGCGGCAGTGTCATACATACGATCTGGTCTCACTGGTCGGTTGCGAATTGGGGCGCGACGTATCGTCGCTCGACGGATCTGGGCCGAACCTGGGAGGAGCCGGTAATCCTGGCACCTGCGCTGGTTTCCGTAGAATACCTCCGGCCCTCCATCGCTGCCTGCAACACGGACGTGCACGCGGTCTGGTGTGTCACCGCAGAGGGGATGAGAACCGTGTATTATCGCCATTCGACGGATGACGGTGTGACGTGGGGGGAGGAACGTGTCTTGAGTGCACCCAACGGGGATTGCTATGCTCCGATGGTGGCCGTTATGAACAATCACGTTCATGTCATCTGGACAGCGGATGACATGATGGGGAAAAATCTCATCTACAGGAAATCCGATGACGGAGGCGAGACCTGGAACGAGGAAGAGGTTGTCGTTCCGTCCTTCTTTGCTCTCGGCGGAACCATTGCCGTATCCGGGAGCACCGTCCATCTCGCATACATGGACATGCGATGGGGATACTCGGAAATCGTCTACCGGCATTCGACCGATGACGGTGAGACATGGGAGGAAGAACAGCGCATGACGGACTGGATGAAAGCTTCGACCGGACCGAGCATCGCGGCAGAAGGGAATGATGTGCATCTCCTGTGGCATGATTTCTACAGCGGCTCACTGAATGTTTTCTATAAATACTCCTGGGACGGAGGCAAAAGCTGGGGTGCCGAGCAGCAGATGACCATGTGGAACGTCGATCCATGGGGTGCCGGATGGCCCTGTGTCGCGGTATGCGGAAGTCAGGTTCATGTGACGTGGGGCGATTACCGCAGGCGAGAGACAGACGATACCGCTCCGAGTGAGGTTTACTACATGACATCCCCCGATGCAGGGGTCACCTGGCAGGAAGAGATACCGCTCTCCATCGATTCACTGTACGCATATGGAGCGTCTGTCGCGGTTTCGGGTTCTTCCGTGCATACCGTATGGCGCAGTGCCGGACGCATCATCCGGCATCGCTGCAATCCCACGGGCAACTCCGGAGTGTCCACCGCAGCAGTTGTTCCCATCATCCCCGGTTTCGCACTTTCTCAGAATTATCCCAATCCCTTCCGGGAGCAGAGCAGCATGCGCTTCACCATTCCGCATGCGACGCACGTGCGACTGTCCCTGCACGACATGCTGGGACGTCAGCTGCGCGTCATCGTGGACGATGTGCGCGAAGCTGGGAACTGGCTCGCTCCCCTGGATGCGTCACAGCTCCCGCCGGGAAATTACATCTGCCGCCTGCAGGCCGGGGAGGTGCAGCTGAGCAGAATCGTCACCGTACAGCGGTGAGACAATGTGCAGGAGTACCTGCACGTACAACAGGAATCTGAAAACGGACGGACACCATGCGACTTCTCATCGTCGACGACAATCAGCGGATGCGCCGCTTCCTGCTTTCCCTTGTCAGTGATCTCGTCACGGAAAGCTGGGAGGCGGAAAACGGCCTCGAAGCGGTGGAACAGTACACACGGCATCACCCCGACGCTGTGCTCATGGACATACGCATGCCGTTCATGGACGGACTGGAGGCCACACGGAAAATCGTCGCCACAGACGCCGGCGCCCGCGTGGTCATCGTGACGGATTTCGACAATCCGGCCTACCGCGACCAGGCCCGCGATGCCGGGGCGCAGAACTACCTCATCAAGGACAAACTGTTCGATCTGCACGGCCTGCTCGAAAACCTGCTGCCGAATTGAATAATCACTTGGCGATGCCGATTTCGCATATAGCCATTTCGATTTGACTGATCCCGATAAATCTGTACATCCGCAAGGAGACACCCATGTCTGCCAGCACTTCCGCCCACCGCATCCTTCCCTTTATCTCAACATTTATCTTCACCTGTCTCGCTGCCTGCGGCCTTTTCCCCATGTCCGCCACGCATGCCGAATCGCCGCTGCGTGCGGGCGTTGAAGGAAAACCGTCGCTGACAGGCAAATCCGTCGACGCGCGACAGATATGCTTCACAGAAAACCGCGGGCAGATCGTCGATACCGACGGCAATCCACGACCGGACATCCGCTACACGGCGAATGTCAGCGGTGTGCAGCTCTACGTGCGCGGTACGGGCATCAGCTATGTGTTCTCGCAGCGTGAGGAGCAGGAGACCAGGACGGAGAGCATGCAGGACGACGCTGCGTTCGCCGAGGCGAAGCAGGAGGTCGTGCTCTACCGTATGGACATGGAGTTCGAGGGTGGGAATCCCTTTGCG
>CAJXSA010000199.1 GCA_913060595.1 uncultured Ignavibacteria bacterium | reverse complement strand
CCCGAACTCGAGACCGCGGACGCGATTTTCATGAACACCTGCGCCATTCGCGACAACGCGGAGCAGCGCATTTACGGGCGGCTGTCGAATTTCCAGCATCTGAAGAAGAAGAATCCCCACCTGGTCATCGGCATACTCGGCTGCATGGCCGAGCGTCTGCGCGGCGATCTCCTCGATACGAAAAACGGTGTGGACATCGTCTGCGGCCCGGACGAATACCGCAGGCTGCCCGCGCTGATCGACGGCGCCTTCGACGGCGAGAAGGGCATTCGCACGCAGCTCTCGCGCGTGGAGACCTATGACGATATCGTTCCGCTGCGCACGGAAGGCATCAGCGCATGGGTGGCCGTCATGCGCGGCTGCGACAAGTTCTGCACATTCTGCGTGGTTCCCTTCACGAGAGGACGTGAGCGCAGTCGCTCCCTCGACGGCGTCGTCGGCGAGGTGCGCGATCTCGTCAACCGCGGTTTCCGCGAAGTGACGCTGCTGGGACAGAACGTGAACTCCTACGTGGACGAGCGGCGCGATTTCGCTGACCTCCTCCGCGCGGTCGCGGACATCGATCCCGGCCTCCGTGTACGCTTTACCACATCGCACCCGCAGGACATGTCCGACCGGCTGATCGCGGCCATCGCGGAACGCGAGAATATCTGCAATTACATTCATCTTCCTTTTCAGTCCGGCTCCGACACCGTTCTCGAGGCGATGAATCGCACGTACACGCGCGCGCATTACCTCGACCTCGTGCGGAAGATCCGCGCAGCCATCCCCGACGTGGCGCTGTCGACGGACGTGATCGCCGGTTTCCCGGATGAAACCGAGGAGGATCACCGGCAGACACTGTCCCTCCTCGAGGAAGTGCGCTTCGACGGGGCCTTCATGTTCAAGTACTCTCCGCGGGAAAAGACCCGCGCGTGGAAAATGGGCGATACCGTCCCGGACGATGTGAAGGGTCGCCGGCTGGAGGAAATCATCGACCTGCAGCGCCGCATTTCTTACGATCTCAACAGAGAACAGGTGGGGAAGACGGATACCGTCATGCTGGAAGGTCCCAGCAAGCGCTCCGAGAGCGAGTGGATGGGAAGGACCGGGACGAACAAGACCGTGATCATCCCGAGCGGCTCCTACGCCCCCGGGGATACGCTGCAGGTACGCATCACGAGCGCGACCTCTGCAACGCTTTTCGGCACACCCGTGGAAAACACGCGGGTGGAAGCCGCCTGACCCCGCATCTCGGACAAGCGAAAAACATCATGCGATACGCCTACGTATTTCTCCTCATGGCATTGCTGCTCCCCACAGCGCTCCGTGCGCAGGCAGGACGTGACCTGCAGGCGCTGCTGCACCGGGTGCGCGCGGGAGAGCGCGAGGAAGTCGCACGTCTCCTCCCGTCGCTGCAGAAAACGCACAAGGATAAAGCCGGTGTGCTTTTCCTCGTAGCGCTCTGCGAGGAAAACGCGGAGAAGGCGCTGGACATTTACCAGCGTATCGTCGACGAGCACGCGGGCAGCGCCTGGGCAGACGACGCCCTGCATCGCCTCTACCAGTACAGCTACGCCGTCGGCGCCTATCGCACGGCGCGGACGTACAGGGAACGCATGGACAAGGAGTATCCGCGCTCCCCGTATGCCTCTCCTTCGGCCGCGAAAGCGGAAACGGAAAAGGACGGGGAGAAGCAGTACTCCGTGCAGGTGGGCGCGTTCTCAAAAGAAAAGGACGCCCAGCGCCGCATCGATCAGCTGAAGGAGAAAGGCTACACGGCATACATGCGTGAAAAATCCGTGCGGGGCAAAACCGTGTACGCCGTGTGGCTGGGGATATTCCCCGCGTACGCGCAGGCCCAGGCCTTCGCACGGAAACTCAAGGATCAGCAGGGCCTCGACGCCCTTGTCGTCCGGCGGTGAAAGGAAGAATATGAAACTCACACTCACGGGCACGGCATCGGGCATTCCCGTCGCGGGACGCCGGCACAGCGCCGCCCTGCTTGAAGCGGACGGCAGCATGCTGCTGCTCGATGCGGGCGAGGGCGTCAGTACCGCGCTGCTCGAAGCGGCGCTCCCTTCCGAAGCCCTCACGGCGGTCTGCATCACCCATACACACGCCGACCATGTTTCGGGTCTGCCCATGCTGCTGCAGGGACTGCATCTCACCGGACGCCTCTCGCCGCTCGACATCCTGGTGCCGACCGGAAGGGAAGACTGGTTTCGCGCCTGGCTGACCGGCATGTATATCTTCCCGGAGAAATGGTCCTTCCCCGTCCGCCTGCACCCGCTCGAGGAAACCCGTTTCGCCAACGGCGCCCTCCGGCTGCTGCCCATCCCGAACCGCCATCTCGAGCGTGTGCGCGACCTGGCCGCGCAGCACGGCATTCCTGCCCAGTGTTTCTCGCTGCGATTCGAACACGGCGACAGCAGCCTGCTCGTCAGCTCCGACATCGCCGGCATCGCAGACGTGGCCACGCATGCAGGACGGAGCGATGTGCTGGTCGTGGACGCCACACATGTGCCGCTGACCGAAATCACCGCGCTGGCGGACACGTACCCGTCTCTGCGCATCGTCTGCACGCATATTCCGCCCGAACTCGAAAGCGACCTGCTGCGCCTGGCCTCGGAGCTCGAGTCCGCCTACGGGGCACGCATCCGTTTTGCGTATGATGGCATGTACATAGAACTGGAGCGAGAAAAAGCATGGAAGTGACCGGAGGCGCTGCCAGCATATCGGCCGGTGATCGACTGACCTTCCAGCGCCGCCACGGCATCGTGGGGAAATCCATGGAAATCCGCGAGGTGGTCGACACCATCATGCAGGTGGCGCCCACTGATATCACGGTGCTCGTCACCGGGGAAAGCGGCACGGGGAAGGAAGTCATCGCCAAGGCCATCCACCAGGCCAGCCGCCGGAGCCACCGGAAGTTCATTCCCGTCAACTGCGGCGCCATTCCCGAGGGCATACTCGAAAGCGAACTCTTCGGGCATGAGAAGGGCGCATTCACCGGAGCGGTGGAAACGCGCAAGGGGTATTTCGAACTGGCGGACGGCGGAACGATATTCCTCGATGAAATCGGCGACACGCCCATTTCCACGCAGGTCAAGCTGCTGCGGGTGCTCGAGAGCGGCGAATTCATGCGCGTCGGTTCCTCCGAACCACGCCACGTCGACGTCCGCATCATCGCCGCCACCAACAAGAATCTCGAGGAGGAAGTCCGCGGCAAGCGCTTCCGCCAGGACCTCTTCTTCCGGCTGCGTTCGGTGAACCTGCGACTCCCCCCGCTGCGCAATCGACGCGGCGACATCCCGCTGCTCGTCGAGCTGTTTCTTGCACAGATGGATGATGCGGGACGGGATATCATGATCACCGACGACGGCATGGACGCGCTGATCCGCCACAGCTGGCCGGGCAATGTGCGTGAGCTGCGCAACGTGATCGAGAGCGTCACCGTGCTCGAACGCGGCAACGTCGTCGACGAACGCGTCATTGCCAAGTACATCCATGCCATGGAGGAGCCTCTCGAGGACCGCGCGCTGCCCGTCCCGCTCGGAAAATCCTCCGAGCAGGCCGAACGCGAATTGATTTTCCGCATGCTGGTCGAGCTGAAAAGCGACATCGCCGAGCTGCACCGCATGCTGGAGGACCTCGGCCATCAGCGCCCGCTGTCTCTTCCTCCTCGGGAAGAAGAAAGCACGGATGCGGCGCACCTCGAGGATCAGACGCTCCGCAGCATGGAGGAGACGCTCATCGAGCACACGCTCGAGCGTTTCAACGGCAACCGCCGCCTCGCCGCGGAGGCGCTGGACATAAGTGAACGAACATTGTACAGAAAAATCAAAGATTACGGACTTTAATGAACAGGTTGCGTTCGTTTCAGATTTCCTTGTATCTTAGTCTCATTATATTCAGTGCCGCCATTCTCGGCGGCTGCGCCTATTCTTTCACAGGCGCGTCCGTTCCGGCGCACTGGAAAACGATTGCGATCCCGTTGTTCGACGACGACAGCGGATTCGGCCAGCCGTCCCTGCGAGAGGATGTGACGAACATTCTCATTCAGAAGTTCCAGCAGGACAACACCTTGCAGATGGCGGATCGGCAGTCGGCCAATGTCGAACTCAAGGGTGCCGTTACATCCGTCATCGCGGATCAACCCATTGCCGTAGGCGAAGGAACGCAAGCGTCCCGCCTGCAGCTCAGTCTCAAAGCCCGAGTCTCGCTGATCGATCACGTACAGAACAAGGAGGTCTGGAGCAAGAACTTCTCCGCCACCGGTGACTATGCCGCTTCCGCGGGCCAGTCTGGACGCGAAAGCGGGCTGCAGCAAGCCATTGAAAACATTACTGATGACATCTTGCTGGAAACCGTGTCCGCGTGGTAAATTTGTGTTTCCTTTTCACACGTGTGAGGTAATACCTTAACTATGGAACAATTTATACTGGGTGCATACGTATTCTCACTGAGCATCCTGTTCCTGTTCGGATCGCACGGTTTCGTGATGATCTACTATTATTTCAAGAACAGGGACAAGCGTCCGGTGGGGAGGACGGTCATGGACGAGTTGCCCAATGTGACCGTGCAGCTCCCGGTGTACAACGAACTGTATGTCGTGGAGCGGCTCATCGACGCCGTGTGCACCCTCGACTACCCCAAGGACAAGCTTGAAATTCAGGTTCTCGATGACTCCAACGACGAAACGGTCGAAGTCGTCGCCGCCGCCGTGGAAGCCAAGAAGGCGGAAGGCTATGACATCGTGCAGGTTCGGCGTGAGAACAGAGTCGGTTTCAAGGCCGGGGCCCTGCGTCACGGCATGGCTATCGCCAAGGGCGAGTTCATCGCAATTTTCGATGCCGATTTTGTTCCCAGGCCCAACTTCCTGGTCGATACGCTCAAGCATTTCACGAATGAGCGCATCGGCATGGTGCAGACGCGCTGGGAGCATCTGAACAACGAGTTTTCCCTGCTGACCCGCGCCCAGGGCATTGCACTGGACGGACATTTCGTCATCGAGCAGCAGGTACGCAACAAGTCGGGTTTTTTCATCAACTTCAACGGCACGGCCGGCGTATGGCGCCGCAGCTGCATTGAAGACGCCGGAAACTGGCAGGACGACACGCTGACCGAAGACCTCGATCTCAGCTACCGTGCCCAGCTCAAGGGATGGAATTTCGTGTTTCTCAACGACGTCACGTCTCCCGCAGAGCTGCCCTCCGAAATCAATGCCCTCAAGTCTCAGCAGTTCCGCTGGACCAAGGGTGCGATCGAAACCTCGAAGAAAATCCTTCCGCGCGTGTGGAAAGCCAAGCTTCCCCTGCGCGTCAAGCTGCAGTCCACCGTACACCTGACCAACAACCTCGTTTTCCCGTTCATCCTGCTGACGGGCATACTCAATGTGCCGCTGGTGTTCATCAAGTCCACCGGCCGCTATGAGACCTTCTTTGCCTTCATGTCCGTTTTCGTGCTCGCGTTCATCAGTTCCTTCCTGTTCTACCTGTACTCACAGAAGGACGTGTACCCGGACTGGAAGAAGCGCATCTTCCTCTTCCCGCTGTTCATGTCGGGCAGCATGGGCTTCTCCGTCAACAACACGCGGGCGGTGCTCGAAGGACTGTTCAACAAGAAGAGCGCCTTTATTCGCACACCGAAATTCCGTATCGAGAACGAAAAGGACACCTGGAAAAACAAGAAATACCGCGCATCGAACAAGATTTCGCTCGCGGTGCTCTTCGAGATCGCCCTCGCCGTGTACTGTTCGGTCGGCGTGGTGGCCTCTCTCTGGTTCCTCGAAATCGCCGCCCTCCCGTTCCAGCTGCTCTTCTTCCTGGGCTTCGGACTGGTGGGCTATCTCTCCATCCGTCATGCGCTTTCTCCGCAGAGCGCGTAGGACGAAGGAGGAAAGAGAATCGACATTTGAAACCGTTTCAATCGTGATATGTGCATTTCGCCACGGCGGCCCGGGCTGCCGTGGCGAAATGCGTTCCACCCCAACTTCGGCACGCGATGCAGAATTCGACACATGACGGTATACTCAGCGACCAGGCCGCCCTCGAGCGGCATCTCCGCGCGCATCCGGCCTCCCCGCTGTTCACGCGTCTCGCCGCCGCGCATCTCGCCGCGGACCGTCCCGCCCAGGCCCTGAAGATCTGCCTGCAGGGCCTGCGTTTCCACGCGGAATACGCATCGGCGATCCTGCTCATCGCCCGGGCGCAGGTCATGCTGCGTCAGTACAGCGATGCGCGACAGAGCCTTCGTGACCTGCTGCGTCTGCAGCCGGTCTGTCCCGCGGCAGAGGCCCTGCGTGAGCGTATGACGGAGCTCGAACTCGAATACCCCCCCTACACCGCGGTCGCGGGCTCCGCGTTCGCACGCATGCCGGTGGAGCGGGCGGACAGGGGCGAGGAGAAGTGGAGCAGGAAGGATGACATTCTCCCAGGCTTCGAGACTGCCGGACCAGGCGCGGCGCAGGGTGCAGACGATGCGGAAAGCGGCATCGACGAGGTGCCGCCCATGTCGGGACTGGACCTGGCGGGACTGGCCAGCCGTCTCGAAACGGCGCGGATTCCCGCGCTGCCCGAGGAGGAAGAAAACGCGGAGCAGGAGGAGACCCCGGGCGTGGAGGAGGTCAACATCGAGGGGCGGCCCGTTACGGAGACACTCGTTTCCATATACGTGCAGCAGGGCAGACTGCGTGAGGCCATAGACGGATACCGCCGCCTCGCCGAACGAGATGACGAACGCCGCAGTGAATTCGAGTCGATCATCCGTGAGCTCGAATCCCGCCTCGCAGATGAAGAACAACGTCAATAGAAACGGAGCAGTCACATGCTTACAACCGCACATTCACTTCTGCTCGTCATCGACGTGCAGGGGAAGCTCGCCGACCTGGCGTATCGCGCAGAAACCATGCAGAAAAATGTCCGCACCCTGATCGAAGGCTGTGGCGTTCTCAATATTCCCGTCGTCGCCACCGAGCAGTACCCGAAAGGACTCGGGCATACGATCGAATCCGTTGCCGCGGTTCTGGGCGATGCTCCGGTAATCGAGAAGGACAGTTTCAGCTGCTGCGGGGAATACAACTTCGAAGTCAAGCTCAACGAACTGCACAAAACGGACATTGTCGTCTGCGGTATCGAAGCGCATGTCTGCGTGTACCAGACCGTGCGCGACCTGCTCGCACTCGGCTACAACGTGCCCCTGGTCACGGACGCGATCTCAAGCCGCACAGAGGAAAA
>CAJXSA010000198.1 GCA_913060595.1 uncultured Ignavibacteria bacterium | reverse complement strand
GGGATTTTTCGACAACATGGGGAAGCGGCCCATCACATCCGATGCATGGGCGGAATACGAGATCACCGGAACGGTGGCAGAAGACGCGGATCAGATCTACTTCGGCTGTTTCCTGCTGGGGAAGGGCACACTCCTGGTCGATGCGTTCGAGATGTATACCGCGGGAGAAGACGGGGAGTGGATGCCGATGGTGGTTGAGAATCCCGGCTTTGAAGAGCATGTGAACGGTATTCCCGGGGGCTGGGCGCTGCGCGGGAAAGGATATCAATTCGATCTCGATCCTTCCGATGTGCGGCAGGGACTGTTCGCCCTGCGTATCAGTCGCGGGGACGCACGTTTCACCGGTACCCTGTTTCCCACGCTGCCCTCAGCCGGGGAGGTGCTGCAGAAGGATCTCGGCGGCGGACTGCGCTGCCAGCTGCCGGTCGCCCTGTACGTGGATGTGCAGGGACAAACCGCATACGGTGCGGGTGAAGGTCTCGCACAGCTGAACGACATCCTTCGGCAGATTCGCAGGGACAGCGCAGACGCGACGGAAGCGGCTTTGCGCTGCGCCGACGTCATCGTGGCATGGAATGTCTTCCAGCACTTCTACCCGTATTTCGATTTGATCGAAACGGACTGGGATGCCGCGCTGGACAGCGCACTCATCCGCGCACTGATGGTGACTTCCCCGGAGGAGCACGTCGTGACTCTTCGGCGCATGGTGGCGGGGCTCCACGACGGGCACGGCAGTGTGCGCGTCCCCCCGACCGGGGAACGCGGCGGTATTCCCGCGGCGCTCGAGTGGATCGCGGGAACACTCGTTGTAACCGCGGCTTCCGACGATTGCCCCCTTCACCCGGGGGACGTCATCCACACGCTCGACGAAAAGGATGCGACCGCCATCCTGGAGAAAGAGATCGCGCTCAGCTCGGGTTCGCCGCAGTGGAAACGGTGGCGTGCGGTCTACGCCTTCGGCATCGGCGCGCCCGGGAGCGAGGCCGTGCTCACCGTCCGGCGCGACGGCGCCCTCCGGGAGATCACGGTCACACGGGTGAAAAACTGGTACTCCGCTGCGCGCGATACGCGGAAGATGAAAATGCTGGACGACGGAATCTTTTACGTAAACCTCTCCAATACTCCGATGCAGGCAATACGCGCCCGCATCGGGGAAATCGCCGCTGCGCGCGGTGTTGTATTCGACCTGCGCGGCTATCCCGAAGGCAATCACGATGTGATCCGCCACCTCCTGTCTTCGCCGGACACCTCGGCAGGATGGATGCGCATCCCCCGAATCGTCTATCCTGATCACGAGCGTGTCGCGGGTGAAGAATTCAGGGGGTGGGAGATGCAGCCGGCCGAGCCGCACATCAAAGGACATGTGGTGTTTATCACCGACGGCAGGGCGATCAGCTACGCGGAATCGTTCATGGGACTTGTCGAACATTACCGCCTCGGGGACATCGTCGGACAGCCGACCGCGGGCGCTAACGGTAATGTCAACCCGTTTACGCTCCCGGGCGGTGCGACGATCTCATGGACGGGTATGCACACGGTGAAGCACGACGGTTCACAACATCACCTCGTGGGCATTCAGCCGACGCATCCTGCGACACGCACCCTGCAGGGTGTGCGCGAGGAGCGCGACGAACTGCTCGAACGCGCGATCGCACTCATCAAAAGGTGATACGGACTAGTTGGCGTTCTCCCTCTCCCGGTGCAGAAGCGTGTCCTGCGATGGCGCTGCACGCGGGGCGATGCGCACGATCAGGTAGACGGCGAGGTACGCTTCGAGCAGGCTCAGCGGAATGGCGTACAGGAGCAGGCCGTCGGGAAGAACGTTCATGTTGCCGATGACCAGCCACATCAGGACGAAGCCGACGAACCAGCCGAGGAAGAAGGTCTGTGTCAGCGTGAATTTCCGTGAAACGACATACAGCGCGGCCGCGTAGCAGAAACTCCACAGCATCCAGACGATGCCGTTGACCGCTTCGGACGGAAAGGTCATGCCGAGCGCGGCGTAATGCTCCGTCCACAGGGATTTGAGCAGCAGCTCGTTACGCAGGAACTCGGAGAGCGTGATCCAGACGCCTGCGGCGAGAATCGCAAGTATGGACTTACCTGTCAGTTTCATCGGTATCTCCGGGATGGTGCGGGGGTAGAAGGCGCCAGGCATTCATGCGGCGCCGGCTGCCGACGAGGCAATATACGAAGCGGCAGCATGGTTGCACACTGCGTCGCAGAAGTCATGTGCGCTTGTCCGTACGCGCTCCGCGGGTTAGATTTCCTGAAACGACATCAACGGAAGCAGGGAATGCCACGCGCGGACGGGCGTTCCACGAAAGGAGCACGTGTGAAAGCGATACTGTGGACAGCGTACGGGGGACCGGAGGTCCTGCAGCCCGGGACGCTGCCTGATCCCGTCCCGAAAGACAACGATATCATCATCGAAGTGTATGCGACCACCGCCACGGCCGGTGACACGGAGATGCGCAGCCTGCGGCTTCCGCATTTCCTGCGGCTTCCCCTGCGTTTGTACTTCGGGGTACGCAGGCCGCGTCGCGGCCGCGTTCTCGGCCAGGAACTTGCCGGACGTGTCGTACAGGTCGGAAGCGGGGTGCGAAAGTTTTCGCCGGGGGATCGGGTCTTCGGCGCACCGGGCATGCGTCTCGGCGCATACGCGGAATACACCTGCTGCTCGCTGGAAAAAGGCGAGGCGGCAATTGCGCATGTCCCGGACGGTGTCTCCTTTGAAGACGCGGCCGCATCGGTGGTCGGCGGACTCGAGTCGCTGCATTTTCTGCGTCTTGCAGAACTGGGAGCGGGAAGGTCACTGCTGGTGAACGGGGCGGGTGGCAGTATCGGCAGTTTCGCCGTGCAGCTCGGCAGGCACTTCGGTGCCGAAGTGATGGCGGTGGACAGCGCGGGAAAACTGGACATGCTGCGCGGCCTCGGTGCGGATCATGTCATCGATTACACCACGGAAAATTTCGTGCGCAGCAGCAGGCGGTATGATGCGGTTCTCGACATGGTCGGGGGAGCGGCGTTCGGCCGATGCCTGCGCGTCCTCAAACCCGGCGGCCGCTACCTGATGGCGAATCCTTCGTTGCCGAACATGCTGCGAGGCCTGCTGCTTCCGCTGCATTCGCGCAAGCGTGTTCTGCGCGGCAGCTGGGCGCAGCGTGCGGAGGATCTGCAGTACCTGGCGGGATTGCTCGCGGAGGGGAAAATACGTGCGGTGATCGACCGTCGCTTCCCGTTGCGCGACGCCGCCGACGCGCATCGCTACGCCGAAAGCGGGGAGAAGCGGGGGAATATCGTTCTCACGGTACGGAGCTAATCACCTTTCCTCGTTTTGCGTCCGTACGTGATGCCGAGCCGGTTCATCCGGTTCCGCAGTGTGCTCGCATTGAGGCCGAGCAGGTCCGCTGCGCCGCCCGGTCCGTGAATTTTTCCTCCCGTCATCTCCAGCACGCGACGGATGTGCCGCGCCGTCACGGCGTCCAGCGTGAGGTCCGCCGTGTCTTCGTCGACCGATGATTCGCCCGCCGCTGCGGGAGCGCTTTCGTGCTGTATCTGTTCGAAGGTGAGCGGACCTTCGGGAAAGAGGATGAGTTCGCGCTCGACGAGGTTCTGCAATTCACGCACGTTCCCCGGCCAGGAGTAGGCACCGAGCATATCCATGGCCCCGGGGGCGATGGATGGTACGGCGGGGAGTTTCAGTTCTTTCGCCTTGAGTCTCAGGAAATGATGCAGCAGTTCGGGGATGTCCGCGGGTCGTTCCCGCAGGGGCGGGATGTCGATGGGAAACACGTTGAGGCGGTACCAGAGGTCCTCGCGAAACTCCCGGTTCGCAACCATTTCGAACAGGTTGCGGTTCGTGGCCGCGATGATGCGGATATCGAGTGTGATCGTGCTGCTGCCGCCCACCCGTTCGATCTCCCTGTTCTGCAGCACGCGCAGCAGGCGCGACTGCACGGCGAGCGGCAGCTCCCCGATTTCGTCGAGGAAAATCGTCCCGCCGTCCGCACGTTCGAAGCGTCCGCGTTTCTGTGTGAGCGCGCCGGTGAACGCGCCCTTGTCATGTCCGAACAGTTCGCTGTCGATCAGCGTATCGGGTATCGCGCCGCAGTTGACGCTGATGAAGGGACCGTCGCTGCGCGGGGAGGAATAGTGAATGGCGTTGGCGATGACGTCCTTTCCGACACCGGTCTCTCCGGTCAGCAGCACGGGACTGTCCAGCGCCGCGACCTGCCGGACTTTCTGCATCGTCGCGCGCAGACCGAAGTTCGTGCCGATGATTTCATCGCCGGAAATCCGCCGCAGCTCACCGTGCAGGTAGCGGTTGTCGTCTGCGAGCAAATCCTTGAGATGAAGAATCTCCCGATGCTTGAGCGTGTTGGACATGGCGAGCAGGAAGGGCTCTTTCAGAAGGCCGTACAGTCGTGCATGCTCCTCGGTGTATCGGTCCTTTCCCTCGGCGAGCAGTGCGAGTGTGCCGAACACCTGTCCCTCGATGATGAGGGGGAGACTCATGGCCGCGCACGGGGGCAGGGAGAGCGACTCGAGCATCGAACGCGTCACCGCTTCCTGCTCCGAGTCGTTCACCACGATGACAGGCGGCAGCTGTCCCGCACGCCAGACCTCTTCCACCATTCCCAGTTTCTTCTTCGCTTCGTCGGGCAGGGGGACAAGGACATCCATCTCCTCGCCTTTCACGGCGTCCGCGCTTCCTACCAATCGCATGCAGCCGAGGGCCTGCTCATACCGCTCGAGATACACGCGGTCCGCCGGCATGTACTGCCCCAGGTACTCCACGCAGGACCGCAGTCCCTCCTCTATTTCCAGCTCACCGCAAATGCGCAGCGTGATCTCGCGGAAGAACTCATTGCTATCCATGGTCGCACTCGAAGTTTCGTATGGTCATATACGGTAAATGTGAAAAAAATTACCGCAATTGGCAATCCTTCTTGCCGTATTCGATGACTCCGTGAAGATATATGCTGAAAATGGCAATTATCTGGCAGTTATCAGGCTGGCACGATGTTGGCAAGAACACAGGTTAGAGACAATCTGCCACGAGAAGGAGAAGGACATGCATTACCAGAGAATCGATTTCCACCATCACATCACGCCGGAATTTTATCTTGAAATGCTCGCGTCCATCGGTATCCGCGATTCCCTGGGGCATGCGTTTCCGGAATGGACTCCGGAGAAGTCACTCACATTCATGAAAAAGAACGGTATCGCGAAGGCGATGCTGTCTGTGTCCACTCCCGGCGTCTGCGTCGGTGACGACGCGTTCGCCCGCACGCTCGCCCGGGAGTGCAACGAGTTCATGGCCCGAACGAAGGAAGTGTATCACGGACGCTTCGGAGGCTTTGCGGCATTGCCCGCAACGCAACCCGAGGCGGCGGCGGAAGAAGCGGCGTTTGCGCTTGGGACGCTGGGACTCGATGGCGTCGGTCTTCTGTCGCATTACGACGGTATCTATCTCGGCGACGCACGGTATGATCCGCTGTTCGAGGAACTCAATCATCGCCGCGCCGTCGTTTTTCTGCATCCCACCGATCCCACAGGGACGTACGATCCTGAACTGGGCATCCCCAACGCCCTGATCGAAGCACCGTTCGAAACCACACGTGCGGTGACCAACATGCTGTACACCGGCGTGCTGGAGCGATATCCCGACATTTCTTTTGTCCTCGCGCACGGCGGCGGCACCCTGCCCTACATCGGCTGGCGCGCGGCGCTGATACGCTACGGGAAGAAAGGCGAGAAGCCGCCTGTTTTGCGATCGATGTACGATTTCCTCATCAAGCATGGCCCCGAAACGGGCCTTCAGATCCTCAAAAGGATGTACTACGACACGGCGCTGGTCTCCGGCACCGCCGCCCTGGGGGCGCTGAAGGAATTTGCCGGACCGGGACATATCGTGTTCGGATCGGATTTCCCCTTTGCGAAACTGGCGCCCGTGGTCTCATCCAACCTGCGCCGCTACATGGTCGCCAGCGAAGCGGAATTCGCGATGGTCGATCATGAGAACGGCGAAACGCTGCTCAACGGGACGTCCGTGCCGCTCAACTGAGTTCGCGTGGCCACACGGGTGCCGCGGATCTCACGTGCCGAGAAAAGCGCTTTCCGTATGCAGTTCCACCGATGATCCCGCCTGGTCGAGATGCCAGTGGGAAGAGGCGACATGTGAGAGAAACTCCATGTCGTGGCTGACGAGGAGGAGCCCGCAGGGACAGTCGGCAAGCGCGCGTTCGAGACAGGTGACGGAGGGGAGGTCGAGATGATTCGTTGGTTCATCCATGACGATCAGATGAGGTCGGCGTATGACGCCGAGAGCGAGCAGCACTTTGCGGAGTTCGCCCGGACTCGCGTCGTCGTTCTGCAGCAGGGGTTTCGGGTCTGATCCGAGGGCGCTGACGACCGTAAACACTTTGCCGCGCAGATCGCGTGGCAGCTGTCGCAGCTCGGTCATAATGCGCCGCGTCTCATCGAGGTCGATTTCCTGGGGGAGATACACGAGGTGTTCTGCTTCGAGACGGAGCTGTGCGAGAATGTGGCGCAGCAGTGTGCTTTTACCGAGTCCGTTTGCCCCGGTGATGGCGACACGGTCATCGCGCAGCATGGTGACGTCGGGTACGCGGAGAGTGCGTGCGCCATCGAGCGCGATGGCGGCTTCGGACAGGGTGAAGAGAACCCGTCGCGGGGAGCAGGATCCTTCGAGCCAGAACTGCGTCGCGCGCACGGGATCGATCTCCACCGCGTCCACCTGTTTTTGGAGCTGTGCGATACGGCCGTCGAGCTGCCGGGCCAGGCGTCCCGCCTGTCCATCCTTTCCGGTGACGCGGGCCAGGTCGAGTTTCGCCCGGCCGTCGCTGTCACCGCGAGCCAGCCGACGCTTCGATCGCTTCTTGTCCGCCTGCGCCGCCTTGCCGCGGCGTCGCTTCGATTCACCCTTCAGCTGTTCAAGTTCCTCCTGCAGGCGCCGGCGTTCGTCGCGGCGGCTCGCCCTTTCCCGCTCCTCGTCCGCCGCAGCGTCGGTGTAGCCCCCCGGGCGCATCACGGCATGCGGCGGGTGGAGGAAGAGGCATTGCCCGCACAGCAGATCCAAAAGGCGGCGGTCGTGACTGACGACGAGCCCCGTGCCCCGGAACGCACGGAGCGCCTCGATCAGCAGGGCGCGGGCATGATTGTCGATGTGGTTGGTGGGGTCGTCGAGCAGC
>CAJXSA010000197.1 GCA_913060595.1 uncultured Ignavibacteria bacterium | reverse complement strand
CTCGCCGGATGTCAATTCCACTTCTACGTACGTGGCAGTGGTGTACTCCGATTACGGCACGAACAACCACCGCACGAGTTTCATCGACTGCGGCATCCGCGAAGGCGGCTACGGCATGTATCTGTACGGCGGCGGCACCACCTCGACCGAGGATGACGTGCTGATACAGAACTGCGAGTTCACCGGACAGTACTACCGTCCCGTGTACTGCCTGTATCTCGGCCAGATCAAGTTCCATGACAACATGGTGTACCAGGAGCCCAACAACGTGTACGCCTACCGCTACCCGGCCTCATTCTACTACGGCTACAACAGTTCGATCGAGCGCAACGTGTTCTACTCTCTCGGCGGCTCCTATGCCTACGGCGTGTATTTCTACTATGAGAACTACTACCAGTCGGGCAATTCGCGCTTCGTGAACAACATGATTTCCATCATCAACTGCACGAACGCATACTACTGTGTGTATGCGTACCGCATGCAGAACACGCTGTTCGCGCACAACTCGATATACTGTAACTCGACATACAGCAGCAGTCGCCTCGTGTACGCCCCGTACGCGAACAATTCCGATGTCTATAACAATATTTTCTACCACGCGGGCGGGGGACAGTGCTGGTACGAAGTCGGCAACGGCTACATCAACGATTCCGATTACAACCTCTGGTACACCACGGGCAACACGCTGGCGTACTGGGCGGGCAACCGCGCCAACCTCGGCGCCCTGCAGGCCTACACGGGAATGGACGCAAATTCCATCTCGAAGACGGTCACCTTCAAGGATTTCTACACCGGCGACCTGCATCTCGCCAGTCCCTCGGACGACGACACCGATCTCTTCGGCACGCTGCTCTCGCAGGTGACGCTGGACATCGATCACGAACAGCGCGTCAATCCCTATCGCGGCGCGGATGAAGCCTGCTACATCACGCCGGGCTCGCTCAACTACAGCTTCGTCGACGGCGCCGGACTCCCCGCCGCCTATGCCGAAGCTCCCGGCACCATCGGCGTACAGTACTCGGTGACCTTCCCCGACTACGCGTCGACGGTCACGTTCACCGTGCAGTTCTTCGACGTGATCTCGAATACGCTGGCGTGGCAGACGACGTTCACCGCGAACAAGGCGTTCGGCGTGCCGCTCAGCGGCATCGAGTACATCACCCTGCCGTCCTCGCTGCAGCCGGGCACGTACAAAATTGAAGTGATCTTCAACACGAAGAACAGCTGTGACGTGTATCGCGACTACATGCCGTATCCCGTCGCGCTTCTCGTGGTCGGCGAGGGACAGACACCCTGCGTGGTCTGGCCTGGCGACGTGAACGTGGACGGCATCGTCACCTACGTCGACCGCCGCGACCTGAACCTCTATATCTTTAACGCCAACCTGCGCACATCGTGGCTGAACGGTCCGGCCCGCTACCAGGCGGACGCCGAAACCAATCCGTTCACCTACGTCGAATGGAAACCGCAGGCCGCCGCGCCATGGGCGACGCCCGAGGGCTGCTACATGGACACCGACGGAAACGGCAACGTCAACAACATGGACTATATCGCGATGAAGCTGAACTGGTCGCAGATCACGCCGTGGTACGGGGGACCGCCGAAGGCCGACGCTCCCTCCGCGTCGAACTTCATGATGGACCAGAACTACCCGAATCCCTTCAACCCGTCGACCTCCATTCGCTACATGGTGCCGGAGGACAGCCAGGTGCGCCTCGTGGTCACCGACGCCCTGGGACGCCATGTCACCGAACTGGTCAACGGACGCGTGGACAAGGGCGCGCATGAGGCCGTCTTCGACGCCTCGCAGCTCGCCAGCGGCACCTACATCGCGACGGTGCACATGACCGGACTCACCTCCGGCATGACGTTCACCAAAACCATAAAAATGGCGCTCTCCAAGTAGCGCCTGCTGTACCAATCACTACCTCATGGATGGCGGGCCCCTTCACGGGGGCCCGTTTTTATTGCGCACTATCGTGCGCGTATTTGCACCGCTTACGCGGTGCGTATTTACGGCGCTTACGCGCCGTGTATTTGTCCCGCTGCGCGGGACGTATTCAAATACGGGCGCCGCAGGCGACCAAATACGGGATGCCGTCAGGCGGACCAAATACGGCGACGCCAAAGGCGGAGCCAAATACGCGCCGAAGGCGCAATTTCGTACCTTACCCCATGAAGCAGGCACTCATAACCGGCGCGAACGGATTCCTGGGCTACAGCCTCTGCCGCGGCCTGCGGGCGGACGGCTGGCGCGTGACGGGCAGCTCGCGGACACCGGAAAAGGGACACACGGAGGCCGACGCCTGGCTGCACTTCGAACTCGAAGGCGGGAATGCCGATGGTCTGCTGGACGCGGTCCGCCCCGATATCGTCATACACGCCGCGGCACTGGCGTCTCGTAGCGCATGCGAAGCAAATCCTTCCCTCGCGATGCGCATCAATGCGCACGCCACGGCCGAACTCGGCGCGTCCTGCGCAGCGCGGGGTCTCCCGGTGTTCTTCATCTCCACCGACCTGGTGTTCGACGGCAGCGCTGCCCCGTACCGCGAAGGGGACACCGTCTCTCCGGCATCGACGTACGGGGAATGCAAGTCCGAGGCGGAACGCCTGCTCATGCAGGCGCATCCCGGCTCCTATGTTCTGCGCTGCTCACTGATGTACGGCAGTGCGTCGGACGGCCGTCCGGGCTCCTTCCTGAGCTGGAACGTGGGCAAACCCCGCCGCGGCGAAGCCGTGCAGCTGTATGCGAACCAGTACCGCCGTCCCCTCTTCGCACCGGACGTCGCGCGCGTCATTCTCGCTCTGCGAACAGTCGAAGCAGAAGCCGGCATCTATCACTGTGCCGGTCCCGATCGACTGAGCCGCGCAGAAATGGGCGCCATCCTCGCGCGCCACTTCGATCTGCCCGCCGAGCTGCTGCAGTCCATCACGCTGCCGCGCAAGGACGATACTTCGCTGTGCACCGGGGAGGTGGAAGCGGCGACCGGGGTGGTGTTTACGGGATTCGAAGAAGGGATTCACACCCTCCGTCAATAGCAAACTTCGCTCGTTACGATAGCGTGTATTTGCGCTCGCTATCGCTCGCGCGTATTTACGGCGCTGATGCGCCGTGTATTTGTCCCGCTGCGCTGGACGTATTCCAATACGGGCGCCGCCGGCGACCAAATACGGCGACGCCGGAGGCGGCGCCAAATACGGGAGCCGGAGTCCGCCAAAGGCGGACGGAGGCGACCAAATACACGCCGCGCCAGCGGCGTAACTCGCTGACTTTTTCCCTATATTGATTAGTTGAAAGCAAATGCACCAATGAGAAAGAAATGAGCAAAGACGAGAAACCCATGGAAGAGATGGATTCCGACGTTCTGTACGAACCGGAAAATCCCCTGCCCGATTTCAGCTTCGACATGCTGGAAGAGGATTTGCAGGAGCGCGTGAAGTCCCTCGGATGGACGACGCCCACACCCGTGCAGCGCAAGGCCATCCCCTACCTGCTCGAGGGCAGGGACATGATCGTGCAGGCGCGTACGGGGAGCGGAAAAACCGGCGCATACCTCCTCCCGATCATACAGACCATTGACACGTCGAAGAAGTACTGCCAGGCCCTCATCCTCGCACCGACACGCGAACTCGCCAAGCAGGTGAGCGTGGTGCTCGAGCAGCTGACGGCCGGCACGGAGCTGAAATCAACCGTCATCTATGGCGGCGTGCGCTACGGCGGACAGATCAAGGACCTCAAGGAAGGTGCGCAAATCGTCGTCGGCACCCCCGGCCGCATCCTTGACCACGTGTACAAGGGCACGCTGACGCTGATGAACATTCACACGCTGGTGTTCGACGAGGCGGATGAAATGCTCTCGATGGGCTTCTATCCCTCCATGCGCAAGCTGCGCCGGCAGATCCCGGAGAAGCGCAAAACCTACATGTTCTCCGCGACCATTCCCTATCACGTGGAACAGCTGGCCTACGAGTTCCTGCATAATTCCGACCGCCTGAGCCTGAGCAAGGGAAACCAGTCCGTCACCGAACTTGAACACCGTTACTACATCGCACCGCCGCTGCAGAAAGACCGTTCGCTGCTGCGGCTTATCGAATTCGAAAATCCCGATTCCGCGCTGATTTTCACCAACACGAAGCGCGACGCGGAATACCTGTCGGAATTCCTGCAGAACAACGGCATCGACGCCGAACACCTGACCGGCGACCTCCGGCAGAACAAGCGCGAAAAAATCATGGACCAGCTGCGCGACGGCGAGCTGCGCTTTGTGATCGCGACCGACGTAGCGGCGCGCGGCATCGACATCAGCGACCTGAGCTATGTCTTTCTCTACGATATCCCGGAGCACGTGGAAGTGTACGTGCATCGCTCCGGACGCACGGCCCGCGCCGGGAAAACCGGCGTCGCCATTACCATCTGCGAAAGCATACAGGAACGTAAACTGCTCGGCATCGCGCGACAGTACGGCTTCAGTGTCGAACAACGCGAGCTACCGACCGACGAGATGATGCAGGAACGCCTCACCGAGCGCCTCATCGTGCGTCTCGAGGATCAGCTCAACGACTACTCCATCATGGACCGCGACCGCGTCGCGCGTTTCCTCCCCGTGGTCAACACCCTGCACGAGGACGAGGACATGCGCATGCTGCTCGCCATGCTGCTCGACGGCACGTACAGGCAGTCCCTGCACGCCCGCCTGTACGAGCGCCAGGAAACCGCCCGCAAGCAGCGCTCGAGCGGAAGCAAAAGCGGGAGCAGCAGCGGGAACAGCGGCGGTGGATCCAGCTCGCGACGCAAGCGCCGACCGCGCAAACCGCGCGGGGACGGAGGCAGCGAAAGCGCCTCATAGCTGCTGCATGTCATTGCTCGTTCCGTCCGCCTCCGGCGTTCGGAACTCACGTATTTGCGCTCGCTGACCGCGAGCGCGTATTTTTTTTCCCAGAAACAAATACGGCCTCGCCGAGGCGAGGCCAAATACGTGTCGCGAAGCGACACAAATACGCGGCGCGCAGCGACACAAATACGCGGCGCGCAGCGACACAAATACGCGGCGCGCAGCGACACAAATACGCGGCGCGCAGCGCCGCAAATACGCGCGGAGGGGGCCGGAGGCACCCACCGCGCAACTACGCCGTTTTCTTCTGCTCCTTCACCGTATACATCGGCTCCGCGCCGCTTTCAATGACATCGCGCGTGATGAAACAGCGGGTGACGGATTCCTTCGAGGGGAGATCGTACATGATTTCCATCATCGAGCGTTCCATGATGGAGCGCAGTGCACGCGCGCCGGTACCACGCTCGAGCGCTTTTTCCACGATGGCTTCCAGCGCGCCGTGATCGAATTCCAGTGTCACACCCTCCATTTCGAACAGTTTCACGTACTGTTTGACCAGCGCGTTCTTCGGCTGCGTAAGGATGTTGAGCAATCCTTCCTTGGAAATCGCGTGCAGAGAGGACATCACGGGGAGACGGCCAATCAGCTCCGGGATGAGTCCGAAACGCAGCAGGTCCTCCGGCTCCACATGCGTGAGGATGTACTGCCGCTCGGCTTTCGTCATCGTCATCATGTCCGAACCGAAACCGACGGGATTCTTCCCGATGCGGCGCTGAATGATGTTTTCCAGTCCGGCAAAGGCGCCGCCGCAGACGAAGAGGATGTCCCGCGTATTGATATTGATCAGCGGCTGCTCGGGATGCTTGCGTCCCCCTTTCGGCGGAACCCCGACCGTCGATCCTTCGAGGATTTTCAGCAGGGCCTGCTGCACACCTTCGCCGGAGACGTCGCGCGTGATGGACATGTTCTCGCTTTTCCGTGCGATCTTGTCGATCTCATCGATATAGATGATGCCCTGCTCGGCGCGCTGCACATTGTACTCGGCATTCTGCAGGAGATGGACGAGAATCGATTCCACGTCGTCGCCGACGTAGCCGGATTCAGTCAGCGTCGTTGCATCGGCGATGGCGAAGGGCACGTCGAGCACACGGGCGAGCGTTTTCGCCAGCAGGGTTTTCCCCGTTCCCGTGGGACCGATGAGAACGATGTTGCTCTTCTCGATTTCCACGTCCGTGTCGGTGAACACCTGCTTCGATTCGAGGCGTTTGTAATGATTGTACACCGCAACCGCGAGCGTTTTCTTCGCGGCTTCCTGTCCGACGACATAATCGTCAAGCGCCTTCTTCAGCTCTGCGGGCGTGCGAACGTTCTTGCGTCCCGTGCTCGCTCCCCCGGTGAAGGCCGCGGAGTTGCTGCGCAGGATATCCACGGAACTCATGACGCAGGAGTTGCAGATATACACGTTCGGTCCCGCGATGATGCTGTCCACTTCCTTGGACGAGCGTCCGCAGAATGAACATTTAATATTATCGTTTTTACGTGTACTCATGGAAACCGGTTCTGATAGAATCGTTGAACTCTGTGAAAGATACAAAAATGCCGCTTCACCCTGAAACAGAATGAAGCGGCAGACAGATCGTGCTGCGAGGGAATGTTACTTCCGACCGACGGCCTTCAGGAACTCGTCCTCGATCTCGCGCAGGCTCTTGAGATACTCGAGCCGTGCTTCGGCGATCTCGATTTCGCGATCCAGGGCCGTGCCCAGCACCGGCGATGCGAAATCAAGCTTCGACGGAGCGGCAACCGCCTTGCGGGCAGCCTTCTTCGCACCCGGCTTCGGTCCCGGCTTCTTCGCCGCGGCCTTTTTCACCGCTGCTTTCTTCACGGCCGACTTCTTCGCGGCACGCTTCACGCCCTTCTTCGGTCCCGGCTTCGCGGGAGCTTTCGCCGCGGGGACCTTCTTCGCGGGCACGCCTTCGCCGGGAGTGAAGGAGTTTGCAAAATCATAAAAGCGCTTCTTCACACTGTCCGTCACGCGCTTTGATTTATTCTTCTTGATATTCATCAGCGTGACATAATTTATGCCGCTGCGCTTGGCCATCTGATTGAGCGAAACGTCCTTTTCCAGTTTCGCTATCGTGGCCTGCATTTGCTTGATGTCGTCCATAGTTGCTCCGGTGGTACATATTATGATGCATGCAATTCACAAAAATTATATAACAATTGCAAGAACTATCATAATATTATTGTATACCAACCGCCGCTCCGTAGCCCCGCGGATCCGAGCATCCCTGTATAAGATTGCGCACGGGATATGCGATGATGGCATCACAGCGTCCCATGGACCTGATCCGCTCCAGGCGATGCCCCATCGCCTCCAGCGCCG
>CAJXSA010000196.1 GCA_913060595.1 uncultured Ignavibacteria bacterium | reverse complement strand
AAGAAGCCGAATTTATCGCGAACCGCTTCGATGACACTGACAAAACCTTTATGGGTCGAACCGGGAACTGGGGATACGGCGACATCGTCGATATCATTTTCGATGAGCACGCGGCCGAGGTGGCTGCCTTCATCTGCAGAAAAATCTATCGGGATTTCGTTTACGAAATCGCGGATGAAACCATCATCGCGCAGCTTGCGGACATACTGCGAAACAACGACTGGGACATCCGGCCTGTGATGAGCACGCTTCTCCGCAGTGAACACTTCTTCGACAGCGCAAATATCGGTGCGCACATCACCTCTCCGATGGAGTATTATATCGGTTCGATACGGCAGCTGGATATCACGACGGAAAACCTGAAATACATCTACCAGGTGAACAGCGCTCTCGGCTGCCAGCTGTTCGAAGCACCGAGCGTCAAGGGCTGGCCGGGGTACCGCAGCTGGATAAGCGCGAGCCGCCTCGCCAGCCGGTGGTCCGTCGCGGACGAGCTCATCCTCGAGACCATGCGCAGCAGCCCGAAGTTCAGCGTGGACGCCATCGAATTCGCGAAAGCGCTGCCCGATCCCAACAACCCCCGACGCCTCATCCAGGACATACTCGACTACGCCGTCCCGCTGAAAATGAGCACCAACCAGTTCGAGATTCTTCTCGACAAACTGCTCGCCGGGGCACCGGAGTACGAGTGGAATATCAACCTTCCGGGTGCGGAAGGCCATGTGAAGGATTTGCTCAAAGCCGTCCTGCGGCTGAGTGAATCCCAACTCTGCTGACAGATCGAATGCTTCGCCACACAGATTCAGGAATGACACATGAAACGTAGAGACTTTGTCAAGACCACCGTCGCGGCAGGTGTCGCGGCATCGACGATCGGCGGCGTATTCGATCCTTTCTCCGTGAAAGCCTACGCCAACGGTCCCTCGCTCGCCCGCGCCGCCATGAACGCGGGCACGGGACGCGTCCTCGTCGTGCTGCAGCTCGACGGAGGAAACGACGGACTCAACACCGTCGTGCCGAAAGAAGACAGCCTGTACTACAATCTGCGCGACACGCTCGCGATACAGAACCCGCTGCCCCTCAACGATACACTCGGGCTGCATCCCTCGATGACGGGACTGCAGTCGCTGCACAATGAGGGCATGCTCGCGGTCGTGCAGAATGTCGGCTATGACAATCCCAACCGCTCGCATTTCCGTTCCACGGATATCTGGTTCACCGGCTCGAACAACAGCAAGCCCACGGATGCGAACACATACCTCGAGGACGGCTGGCTGGGACGGTATCTCGATATCCGCTATCCCGGCTATCCTGATCCCGCCGTCACCCCCGCACACCCGCTCGCCATTGAAATCGGAACGACGACTTCCCTCATGATGCAGGGGGAGAACATGGGCATGAGCATGGCGATTTACGATCCGGAAACATTCTATCGCATCATTTCCGGGACAGATATCAGCGGCGGCGACCCTCCTGACACCAGCACGCCGGCCGGTCTCGAGCTCGAATACATCCGCAACATCGCGCTCGAAGCCAACCAGTATGCGAAACCGGTGCGGGACGCCGCGAACGTCGTGGAAAACAACGATGTGTATCCCACAGGCAATGACGTCGCGGAAAAACTCAAAATAGTCGCCCGTCTCATCGCGGGAGGACTCGAGACACCGATATACGTGATTTCCCAGAAAGGCTATGACACCCACGCACAGCAGGACAGCGGAACAACACCGAAGCACACATCGCTGCTCGGGAGAATGTCCGATGCCATCAAGGCCTTTTATGACGATCTCACGGCCTTCGGCGAGGAAAACCGCGTCATGCTGATGACCATCTCCGAATTCGGACGCCGCGTGGAGGCCAACGGCACCGCCGGAACCGATCACGGAACGGCAGCACCGATGTTTTTTGTCGGCCCGGAAGTTTCCGGAGGTGTGTACGGCGACAATCCTGCGCTGGACGATCTCGACAGGAACGGCGATCTCAAGCATCAGTACGATTTCAAGCAGATGTACGCAAGCGTCCTGGAGCAATGGTTCGGGGTCATGCGCTCGAGCAGCGCACTCATCCTCAAGGGTGAGTGGGAAACGCTGCCGCTGTTCACCCAGGCTCCGGTGAGCGTGAGCAGCAGCGGACTGCCGGACGGCTTCGCTCTCGATCAGAACTACCCCAATCCCTTCACTCGGCAGGCCGGCACGTCCATTCGCTTTTCGACTCCGGGCGGAGAAACGCGTCTGCGTGTCTACGACATGCGGGGACGACTCGTGAAAACGCTGGTCGACGGCGCCATGCGTCCCGGTCAGCACGAAGTGCGCTTCCAGCCCGGGAACCTGTCTGGCGGGACGTATCTCTTCCGTCTCGAAACCGCACGTGCGGCGGAGACACGGAGCATGGTCCTTCTCCGCTAGACCCGACACGAATGAAAAACGCCGTTGACTGTCCTCCTTGAAGTATCAGTCAACGGCGTTTTTTCATATATTGCAGTGATCATCGAATTTCAAACCCAGATACATACAGGTTCATGAACAGAGAAGCTGTCCTCGTCCTCCAGGACGGAACGGTATACCGCGGTACGGCCTTCGGTCATATCGGGGAGACGCACGGTGAAGTGTGCTTCAACACAGGAATGACAGGCTACCAGGAAGTGCTCACCGATCCGTCCTACTGCGGCCAGATCGTCACGATGACGTACCCGCATGTCGGCAATTACGGCGTGAACGACGACGACATGGAAAGCGACCGCATACAGGTGGCCGGGTTCGTCGTGCGCGACGGCTGCCACGTTCCGTCAAACCACCGCTCCACCGCCTCGCTTCCGGAATGGCTGGATCAGCACGGCATCGTGGGGATTCAGGGCATCGACACCCGTGCGCTCACCCGCAAGCTGCGCAGTGACGGTGCGATGAACGGAATCATCAGTTCCAGCGGTCGCAGCGCCGAGGAGCTGCTCACGAAAGTCCGGGAACTGCCGTCGATGTCCGGACAGGACCTCGCACGGGTCGTGACCAGCGTAAAATCCTGGCGCTGGCCGGGCAGCACTCCGCATCGCTACCGCGTCGCTGCGCTCGATTTCGGCATCAAGCACAACATTCTTCGCCTCCTCGAGGGGGCCGGCTGCGATGTGACGATTCTGCCCGCACAGACCAGCGCCGGGGACATCCTCGCGATGGAACCCCACGGCGTATTCCTCAGCAACGGTCCGGGTGATCCCGACGCGGTGCGTTACGGTGTGGAGACTGTCCGCACGCTGCTCGGCAGAAAACCGATCTTCGGCATCTGTCTCGGGCATCAGCTTCTCGCCCTCGCCCTTGGAGCGCGCACGTACAAGATGAAATTCGGCCACAGGGGTGTCAATCATCCGGTCAAGCGACTGGCGACCGAACGGGTGGAAATCACCAGCCAGAATCACGGCTTCGCAGTGGACGCGGATTCCCTTCCCGCCTCGGCAGAGGTCACGCACTGGAATCTCAACGATAACACGCTGGAGGGCTTTCGCATCCGTGACATCCCCGCGTTTTCCGTGCAGTACCACCCCGAGGCTTCTCCCGGCCCTCATGATTCACGTTATCTTTTCGAACAGTTCAACACCCTGATGGACGAGCATGCCCAGGCGTAACGACATCTCTTCGGTTCTCATCATCGGTGCAGGTCCCATCGTCATCGGTCAGGCCTGTGAATTCGATTATTCCGGCACACAGGCCCTGCGCGCACTGCGCGCGGAGGGCTACCGCGTCATCCTTGTCAATTCCAATCCCGCCACCATCATGACGGACCGGCAGCTGGCGGACGCGACATATCTCGAACCGGTCACCCCTGACATCGTCGCGTCCATCATCGAGAAGGAACGGCCGGATGCCCTGCTGCCGACCGTGGGCGGCCAGACTGCGCTCGACACCGCGGTCGCACTCTATGACCTCGGGGTGCTCGACAAGTACGACGTCGAACTGATCGGCGCGGATATCGATGCCATACGAAAGGCGGAGGACCGCAGCCTGTTTAAAAAGGCGATGGACGAGGTCGGCATCGACACGGCGCGCGGAGGCTTCGCGCGCAGCATGGAACAGGCGATGGATCTCGTCGGCGACGTCGGCTTCCCCGCCATCATACGACCCTCTTTCACGCTCGGCGGAACTGGCGGTGCGATCGCGTACAACATCGACGAATTTCGCGAGCTGGCGAAAAAGGGATTGGACGCGAGCCCCATCAATGAAGTCCTTATCGAAGAGTCCATGCTGGGCTGGAAAGAGTTCGAGATGGAAGTCGTCCGCGACGCGAAAGACAACGCCATCATCGTCTGCTCGATAGAAAACCTCGATCCCATGGGAGTGCACACGGGGGATTCGATCACCGTCGCCCCGGCACAGACACTGACCGATCGCGAATACCAGCAGATGCGCAACTGGTCGCTGACCTGCCTGCGCACCATCGGTGTCGACACCGGCGGGGCGAACGTGCAGTTCGCCGTGCACCCCGAGACAGGACGGATGGTCATCATCGAAATGAACCCGCGTGTCAGCCGCAGCTCCGCCCTCGCCTCGAAAGCGACCGGTTTCCCCATCGCGAAAGTCGCCGCGCGACTTGCGGTCGGCTACACGCTCGACGAACTCCCGAACGACATCACGGGCAACACCGTTGCGGCCTTCGAACCGAGCATCGACTATGTCGTGACAAAAATCCCCCGATTCGATTTCGAGAAATTTCCTACCGCCGACGGCACGCTCGGCGTGCAGATGCAGAGCGTCGGAGAAGTGATGGCCATCGGCCGCAATTTCCCGGAAAGCCTGCAGAAAGCATTCCGGTCGCTCGAGGTCGGCCTGCACGGACTCGAGCCCAAGCCAGGAGAAGGCCGCCCGCTCGATATGCGCAAGATGCGCTATGCCACGGCATTCCGCCTGCTGAAAGTGTGGAAGTCCTTCGAGCAGGGTGCCGATATCGAGGAACTGTATGACATCACGCGCATCGACCGCTGGTTCCTGCATCATATTCAGACCCTCGCCAGGCGGGTCACGGAACAACTGGACGAGGAGACGCTGCGCTCGATGAAACGTGACGGCTTCTCGGATGTGCAGATCGGGCGGCGTCATGCAATGTCCGAAGATGAGGTGCGCGCGCTCCGCGGTGAGCATGGCGTGCTGCCGGTGTTCAAGGAGGTGGACACCTGCGCGGCGGAATTCGAGGCGCAGACAGCGTATTGCTACGGCACCTACGACCTCGAAAACGAAATCGCTCCGCTCGATGGAAAAAAGATCATGATTCTCGGAGGCGGGCCCAACCGCATCGGACAGGGAATCGAGTTCGATTACTGCTGCGTGCAGGCGGTCTTCGGACTCAAGGACCTCGGCTACAGCACCATTATGGTCAACTGCAACCCGGAAACTGTTTCGACCGACTTCGACATATCGGACCGCCTGTATTTCGAGCCGCTGACCTTCGAACACGTCATGAATATCGTGGATTTCGAGAAACCGGACGGTGTGCTCGTGCAGTTCGGCGGACAGACGCCGCTCAATATTGCGGGCCGGCTGCAGGCTGCGGGCGTCCCGATCATCGGGACCTCACCGACTGCGATCGATCTCTCCGAGAACAGGGAAAAGTTCGGACGCATCCTTGATGAACTCGAAATCCCACGGCCGGACTACGGCACCGCCTTCTCAGAAGAGGAAGCCGTGCGGATCGCAGAGCGCATCGGGTACCCTGTGCTCGTCCGGCCATCGTACGTCCTCGGCGGCCGCGGAATGGAAATCGTCTACAACGCGGATGCGCTCGTCACCTACGTGCGGCAGGCCGCCATCATCTCCAAAGACCAGCCAATTCTGATCGACGCATTTCTCGAGGACGCGTTCGAGTTCGACGTCGACGCCCTCTGCGATGGAACAGATGTCTTCATCGGCGGCATCATGCAGCATATCGAGGAAGCCGGGATTCACTCCGGCGACAGCGCCTGCGCCATTCCTCCCTACCATCTGCTGCCTGAAGCGCGCGCCGCCATCGATTCCTACACACGGCAGCTGGCGGTGGCGCTGGAAACCGTAGGCCTGATTAACATTCAGTTCGCGATGCGCGGCACGACTGTGTACGTGCTTGAAGTCAACCCCCGTGCGAGCCGCACCATCCCCTTCGTCTCGAAAGTCATCGACCGTCCGCTCGCACGATACGCGGCCCAGCTGGCAGCGGGCAAAAAACTCGGCGACATGGCGCTTGCGCATCGTGATGAGAACGGGCTGATCGCCGTCAAGAAACCGGTATTCCCGTTCAACAAATTCCCACGGCAGAGCGTCTTCCTCTCCCCGGAAATGAAATCCACCGGAGAAGTCATCGGACTCGACACGGGCTGGGGTGCGGCGTTCGCGAAGGCGGAAATCGGCGCCGGCAACCGGCTGCCGCTGGAAGGAAACGTGTTCATTTCCGTCAACGACCGCGACAAGGAAGAAATCCTGTCCATCGCACGTGATTTCGCCGAACTCCCCTTCACCCTCTTCGCAACGCGGGGTACTGCCGCGGTCCTTCGTGAGAATGGCATTCCCGCGCAGGCAATCAACAAGGTCGTCGAAGGGCGGCCTCATGTCGTGGACGCCATCAAGAACGGAGAGATACACCTGGTCATCAACACACCGCTTGGCGAGACAGCCCGCGAGGATGAATATGAAATCGGTCGCGCATCGATACGGCATAAAGTACCTGTCGTGACCACCCTCTCCGGTGCGCGCGCAGCGATCCGTGGCATCCGCCGCCTCCTCACCGGCCGCCTGGACGTGCGCAGCCTCCAGGAAATCTTCCGCTGAATGAAACGCCTTTCCACTTCGGGGAGGCGTTTCGACACTCTCCACCCCCTCCATTTCGCCTGAAAACCACGCAAAAAGCGCTCCCGGAAGCAGCAGGATGCCTGACCGAAAAAAAAGGTTCAGGGATCGCGCATTTTTTGTCGAATTTCCTTGCGTCTGTCAAACATCTCCCATAAATTTACAGAGGTATTACGATATAAAACTCTGTTTATTCTATACATCCCCTGCGCTTTCACTACACCCCTATTCATCTAATTATTAATAGTTGCACCTATGAAACGATTAGCAGTTCTGATGTTCCTCTTCATTCCGGCGGTACTGATGTTCACTGCCTGTGATGAGGACGATGACACGAATGTGGATCCGATGCAGCCGATGGCAGACGTCACCACCTGCGTTGGGTGCCACAGCGACGAAGCGACACTGAGAGAAGTCGCCGATCCGAATC
>CAJXSA010000195.1 GCA_913060595.1 uncultured Ignavibacteria bacterium | reverse complement strand
GCGGGCGCTTCGCATGTGACCGTCAACATCACCAGTGCGGGAAAGAACCTGATACAGGTGATAGACGACGGACATGGAATGACTGAGGAGGATGCGCGACTGGCCATCGAGCGGCATGCCACCAGCAAGATACGGTCGCTTGACGACCTCGAACGCATCATGACCTTCGGTTTCCGCGGCGAGGCGCTTCCATCGATCACCTCTGTCGCGAAAGTGGAGATCCGCACCCGCACCACGGAACAGGACATCGCGACACTGCTGCGCATCGAGAACGGAGAGGTGGTGGAGAGCGACAGGGCGGAGGGGCCAGTCGGCACGTCCATCAGCGTGAAGAATCTTTTCTACAATACGCCTGCGCGCAGGCAGTTTCTCAAATCCAACGCCACCGAGTACCGGCACATCACCGACTCCGTGCAGCGTTTCGTCCTGTCCTACCCGGATGTGCATTTCACGCTCATCTCCGACGGCAGCACGATATACGACGCCGCGCCCGCGGAACTCCCGGAACGCATTGCGTATCTCTTCGGCGACCGTGTGGCCGAGTCTCTCTGCGCGGTGCGGGAGGAAACAGACCTGATCACGGTGACCGGGTTTGTCGGAAGGCCGAATTTCGCGAAGAAGTCCCGTGGCGAGCAGTTTCTTTTCGTCAACGGCCGTTACGTGGTGAGCCGCTTCCTGAATCACGCCGTGGTGAGTGCCTACGAGCACATGCTCGAGCAGGGGGCATTCCCGATGTACATGCTGTACATCAACGTCGATCCGCGGCAGGTGGACGTCAACGTGCATCCCTCGAAGCTGGAAGTGAAATTCAGCAACGAGCGGAACATCTACACGATACTCAACGCCATCGTGCGGCGCAGTCTCTACAGTCATGACCTGACCCCGTCGATCGCATTCCGTGACACCGAAGCGGGGAAAGCGACCGAGGGCGATTTCTCGCGCGTGCGCATCACCTCGCCGGACGAGAGCGGACAGCCGCCGGAGCAGAAATACGACTCCTTCGGTTCGCTCGGACGCGGTATGGAAGGCGGCGGGAGTGCGGCGGGAAGCGGGACCGGCGGCTCCGGGATGTACCGTGACAGAAGCGCCGAGTCCTCGGGCGGTTCGCGCATGGATCCCCGCCAGATCGACGATCTGTTTCGTTCGATCGACGTCGATGCCGGGCAGGACAGGTCCGACCGCGCAGCCGAGCCGGAAAAGGAGACTGTCATACTGCCGAGCGAGAAGCCGGTTTCGGACATACAGTTTCTCTGGCAGTTGCATAACAAGTATATTTTCACGCCGATCAAGTCCGGTCTCATGATCATCGACCAGCACGTGGCGCATGAGCGCATTCTCTACGAGAAGGGGCTGGCCGCACTGCAGGATGCCGCACCGTTTTCCCAGCAGCTGCTGTTCGAACACAGCACCCGCGTATCGCCGGGTGATTTCGCGCTGCTCGAGGAGATACGCACCGAGTTCGAGCATCTCGGTTTCGTTCTTCGACTCGCGGCGCCGCAGGATGTCACCGTCGAGGCCGTGCCGCAGGACGTGCGTCCGGGCATGGAAGAGAGCATACTCGAAGAGATGATCGAGCAGTACCGGGAGTACAGCGCCACGGGCATCACCGATACGCGGCACAACGTGGCGGCGTCGTACGGCTGTCGTGCGGCAATCAAGGCCGGGGACAAGCTTACCCCCGCCGAGATGCAGAATCTCATCGATCAGCTTTTCGCGACGTCGAACCCGTATGTCTGTCCCCACGGACGACCGATACTGATCAAGCTCTCACTCGACGAACTCGACCGTCGTTTCGGCAGAACAGCGTAACCTTCACCCGATCAGCAAATGCACATGGAAACACAGGTCTACACCCCGAAGAATCACATACGCATCGTCACCGCCGCTTCGCTGTTCGACGGCCACGACGCCTCGATCAACATCATGCGTCGCATCCTGCAGTCCAGCGGCGCCGAGATCATCCATCTCGGCCACAACCGCTCGGTGGCGGAAATCGTGGACGCCGCCGTGCACGAAGACGTGCAGGGCATCGCGATTTCCTCCTACCAGGGGGGACACATGGAATTCCTGCGCTACATGAAAGATCTTCTCCGGCAGCGCGGCGCCGAGCACGTGCGCATTTTCGCGGGCGGCGGCGGTGTGATCGTGCAGGACGAGATCGACGCGCTGCACGCGTACGGCATCGATCGCGTGTTTTCCCCCGAGGACGGACGTCAGCTCGGACTGCAGGGCATGATCAACATGGTGCTCGAGGCCTGCGATTTTCCCGCGGGGGATGACAACCGCCTGGACATTCGCGACACGACGCTGTTCATCGGCGAGAAGGCGCTCGGCGAGAGCAACGGCGCGCTGATGGAGGACCGCCGCCTTTTCGGCAGCGCGCTTTCCCTGCTCGAATATCACCATGAGATTCACATCGAAGCGCCGGCGGACAAAACCATTCCCGTGCTGGGCATTACCGGCACCGGCGGTGCGGGCAAGTCATCGCTGACCGACGAAATCGTTCGTCGCTTTCTGCGGAACTTCCCTGACATGCACATCGCCATCCTTTCGGTGGATCCCTCCAAGCGGCGGACCGGCGGCGCGCTGCTCGGCGACCGCATACGGATGAACGCCATCGCGGCGACCGCGCCCGAGGGACATGCCCGCGTATTCATGCGCTCCTTCGCAACGCGCGCGGCGAACACAGCGACCTCGGCCGCGCTGCACCGTGCCATCGACCTGTGCAAATGCGCGGGGTATGAGTTCATCATCGTCGAGACCGCGGGCATCGGACAGAGCGACTCTGAAATCGTCGACCTCGTGGACGTCGCGATGTATGTCATGACCCCCGAGTACGGCGCGCAGACGCAGCTCGAGAAAATCGACATGCTCGATCTCGCGGACCTGGTCGTGCTCAACAAATTCGAAAAGCGCGGCGCCGAAGACGCGCTGCGCGACATCCGCAAGCAGGTCAAGCGCAACCGCGGGGATTTCACCACGCCTGACGAGGATCTTCCGGTGTATCCGACCATCGCCAGCCAGTTCAACGACGCCGGCACGAATCACCTGTTCTACCGCATCGTGCAGGCCATCAACGAGCGCACAGGGACCGCGTGGGAGACGGATTTCGGCCGCGAGGCCGCCGAGCCCGACAAGGCGGCCGTGATTCCGCCCGAGCGCGCGCGTTACCTGTCGGAAATCGCTGACACCGTGCAGAAATACAAGTCCTGGGTCGACGAACAGGCCGATCATGCGCGGCGCATGGACCAGCTCGAGGGCGCCCGCGCATCGCTGGTCGAGTCCGGCACACGCCGTGAAATGAACATCACCGGAGACGAGGGAGTTGTTGAGATCGGAAGCCGTGAAGTGCGGCAGGAGCTGCTCGACGCGCTCGACAGGCAGATCGCGTATTACCGTGAGAAAATTTCTCCCGAAAACCGTGAACTGCTCGCGCAGTGGCCCGCCGCGGTCGAGGCATACAATAAGGACACGTTGACCACGCGCATCCGCGACAGGGAAATCGTCAGCCAGCTGTTTCGCACCTCGCTTTCGGGCACACGCATATCACGCGTCGCGCTCCCGCGCTACGAGGGACGCGGTGACATCCTGCGCTGGATTCTCCTCGAAAACGTGCCGGGGAGCTTTCCGTACACCGGTGGTGTGTTTCCGTTCAAGCGTGAGGGAGAGGATCCCACGCGCATGTTCGCCGGCGAGGGCACACCGGAACGCACGAACCGGCGTTTCCACTACGTGTCGGCAGGACTGCCCGCCGCGCGACTGTCCACCGCCTTCGACTCTGTGACGCTGTACGGCGAGGATCCCGACGAGCGGCCGGACATCTACGGAAAAATCGGCAACTCCGGCGTGAGCATATGCACGCTCGACGACATGAAGAAGCTGTACTGCGGCTTCGACCTCACTGCGCCGACCACCTCGGTGTCGATGACCATCAACGGTCCCGCGCCCATGATACTGGCCATGTTCATGAACACGGCCATCGATCAGCAGATAGAAAAATGGCTGGTGCAGAACGGTCACTTCGCCACGGCGCAGAAGGCCATCGACGCACACTACGAGAATATCGGCATGGCGCGTCCCGTCTACACCGGCGTCGAAGATCTCCCGGGCATGCTCACCGAGCTCGACGACGCCGCGCAGTTCGAAGCGGGAGGTAGCGTGCACCGGTATTACGGCCTGGGCACGCTCGGCGTGTGCGGGGACTTCTTCGTCCGCGAGGGACTGCTTCCGCAGGAGGAATACGAGCGCATTCGCGCGGCGACGATGTCCTCGGTGCGCGGCACGGTGCAGGCGGACATCCTCAAGGAGGACCAGGGCCAGAACACCTGCATCTTCTCCACGGAATTCGCCCTGCGCATGATGGGCGACATACAGCAGAACTTCGTGCGCAACCGGGTGCGCAATTACTATTCGGTATCCATCAGCGGCTATCACATCGCCGAGGCGGGCGCCAATCCCATCACGCAGCTGGCGTTCACGCTTGCGAACGGCTTCACCTACGTCGAATACTACCTCTCGCGCGGCATGCACATCGACGAGTTCGCGCCGAACCTGTCGTACTTTTTCTCCAACGGCATCGACGCCGAGTACGCCGTGATCGGCCGGGTGGCGCGCCGCATCTGGTCGGTCGCCATGAAGCGCCTCTACGGCGGCAACGACCGCTCGCAGAAGCTCAAGTACCACATCCAGACCAGCGGACGCAGCCTGCACGCGATGGAAATCGATTTCAACGACATCCGCACCACGCTGCAGGCGCTGTACGCCATTTACGACAACTGCAATTCGCTGCACACCAACGCCTATGACGAGGCCATCACCACGCCGACCGAGGAGAGCGTGCGCCGTGCGCTGGCGATACAGATGATCATCAATCACGAGCTCGGTCTCGCGGAAAACGAGAATCCCCTGCAGGGATCCTTCATCATCGAGGAGTTGACCGATCTCGTCGAAGAAGCCGTGCTCGCCGAGTTCCGCCGCATATCCGACCGTGGTGGTGTGCTGGGCGCAATGGAAACCATGTATCAGCGCGGGAAAATTCAGGAAGAGTCCATGGTGTACGAGCACAAGAAGCACACCGGCGAGTTGCCCATCATGGGCGTCAACACCTTCCTGCGTCCCGAACATCTCAAGAGCGGCGAGAAGCAGGCCATCGAGCTCATCCGCTCCACAGAAGAAGAGAAGCAACAGCAGATCGACAACCTGCGCGCCTTCCAGAAGCGCAACGCCGAGGCCGGACGCGCTGCGCTCGAGGCCGTGCAGCATACCGCGCAGGCGCATGAGAACGTCTTCGACCAGCTGCTCGAATGCGTCAAGTCCGCATCACTCGGACAGATCTCCACCGCGCTCTACGAGGTGGGCGGGCAGTACCGGCGGAACATGTGAGATTGCAAACATCAGATTACAGATTGCAGAAAAGCATCAGGTAGCAGCATGAACATTTTATTTACCGGTCCCGCGGGACTGATCAGCGAATGGCTTGAAGTATGCAGTGATCACGAATGTGTCGTGTACGCGCGCGGCGTGAAGAAGAAGCTGGGTGAGGACGTGCAGCTGGTGCACGCGCTCGACGAGGCGCCGCAGGTGGACCTGGTGATCGACCTGCACGTACGCAACTCGAAGAACAGGCGCATCATACTGAGCGACATCATTGCCGATCTCAGTCACGACGCGCCCATTCTCTGCAACACGGTGTCCACCACCGCCACCGAGCTGGCCTCGCGCGTGGGCGCGATGGACCGCATCGTGGGACTGGCGGCGCTGCCGGGCCTGATCGCATCGGACGTCGTGGAGGTCTGCTTTCCCTATGGCGCGAAACACGGACACCAGGAGATTCTCACCGATTTCATCGCCGGACTCGGCAAGCGCATGGAAGTCGTGCGTGACGAGGTGGGACTGGTCACGCCGCGCATGCTCGCGGTGACGATCAATGAGGCCGTGCTGATCTGTCAGCAGGACCTGACGGGGCAGGAGGCCATCGACGCGTTGATGAATGTCGCGATGCGTGAACGAGGACCGCTGTCCTGGGGACACCGCATCGGCTGGCGACACCTGTACACCATTCTCAGCGCGATGCACGAAGAACTGGGCGGCGAGCGCTATCGTCCCGCGCCCCTGCTCAAGAAAATGGCCATGGTTGAATGAAAATACTCTCCGCTTCCGCCCTTGCCTTCCTCATGCTCATCGTCTGTGCCGCACCCGTGACGGCGCAGGACGAGATGACAACGGACATCCTGCGAAACGAGGAATGGATCGGTACCGGCCCGGTACTCGGTCCCGTCGTCACCTGGCACAACTTTCGTCAGGATAAAAGCGCGGTGGACGTGCTCCCGGGCGTGTACGCCGGCTGGGATCTCATGCTCGCCCAGCCCTTCCCGCGGTGGTACGTGCTGTTTCGTCCGGGCGTGAGCGTGCTGTATCCCACGGCCATGATCGACGCCGTACTGAGGCTGCGTGCGCCCATACCTTTCGCCGTATTCGGTGGCGTGAGCGTCGATCCGACCTGGACGCGCGATTTCCCGGAGGACAGCAAGCGTCCGGAATTTCAGTACGACCGCGTGCTCGACCGTTTCGGTCAGCGCAGCTTCGGCCTCATCGGCGCGCAGTACGTCACGTCCTTCGCCTTCTACGAGCTTCAGTACCGCATTCAGCTCGAAGAGGGAGTGGATGCCTTCTACAAAAAAGACGAGGCCAGTCCGCTTTCGTACACAGGCACGCGGCGCTATTTCCTGCTTTCCTTCGGAATGGGGATCAGGTTGTAGATTGCAGATTTCAGATGGCGGATTGCAGATGGCAAATTGCAGATTGCAGATGGCAGATGGCAGATGGCAGATTTCAGATTGCCAATCCAGATGGCTGCCAGCGGAGTTTCTCATCCCATAAGAGGGTGGAATGATCGATGGAGGTTCTACTCGCACTCGGGAGCGATCATTTCCTGGCGCTGTTCGAGTTCGCGGCGGAGCGCGCGGTCGCGCTGTGCGCGGAGGAGATTGCCGAGGGGAGTGCGGTCGACGACGACATTCGTATATGCCCAGCGGCCGGCGAGCGTGAAGCCGCGGTACGACGGTTCTTCTGCCGTGCGCAGGACGCGCATGACGGCGTCGGCCTCGTAATGCAGTCCGCCGAAATGGGGCTCCCAGGGCAGCACACCGGGAAAATGCGTGTCGCGAAGGGGCAGGCGGAGGTACAGTGCCGTCGCAGGCGCTTCCGCGCGAAGGGTCGCGGCGCGGCCACTGTCCGGAAGTATATGGGCGCCGTCGAGATGGCGGAGGTAAAGCGGCGGGG
>CAJXSA010000194.1 GCA_913060595.1 uncultured Ignavibacteria bacterium | reverse complement strand
TCACGCTGCGGTACCTCGTCATGCCCCGGCGCCGCCGCGGCCGCCAGGAAATTCTCTGGGAAGAAATCCTCCGCGCCTTCGCGAAAGAAGACCGCATCGATCTCGCCTATCCCACCACGCGTTTCTACCGTGAAGGAGAAGGTTCTGCGCGCGCCGGAGGCGAGAACAACAGCGAAACCTGACACATTTCAGAACAAACGTGCGACGACGGTGTGAAAACGCATGTCTCGGCAGATGCAATGTGTGCAGAAATGAAATGACCGCCCGGTCATCTACAATACCGGACGGTCATTTTCAGAACCAGGCGGTCGCCTCTGAAATCCGAGGCGCACGCATTTTTCTCAGGGAGTGAACTCCTCGAACTCCAGTTTGGGCATGCGCAGTTCGAAGACCATGCCCTGTCCGGGCTGCAGATCGAGGACGAAGGCGTCCTGGTCGTTCTTCTGCACTTCCGTGCCGCCTATCTCATCGGTGAGAATATCGTACTCGGCATTGAGCCAGACATCGGCCTTCGCCGGCTGCGCGCAGTCGGTGTTGACGGCGACTGCCATTGCGCGGGCGCCGTCGGGTGACTGACGGACGTAGCAGAGCACACGCGGGTCGGTGGTTTCAAAGAGCTTGAAGCATTGCTGCGAAGGATTCGTGACGATGTCCTGCCACTGCCGCCGGATTGCCACCACGCGCGCGACCAGGTCGCTGAACTCCTCCTCGCTGTTCCAGCACAGGGCGGACTCGCTGAACAGGGGCAATGTATGCGAGGGAAGCTGTGCGATCTCCTCCGTCGTGAAACCGAGGCCGGTGTTGACAGGGAAAGTCTCGCCCAGTTCGTAACCCTGGTGCAGAAACAGTACCGCGGGCAGGAAGGCGTTGGCCACGAGCGTCATGCGGCTGAAGGCGAGTCCGCCGTCGCGCTGTGCCGCGCGCGGGGTGTTATGCGTTTCGGGCGTGGCGAAGAAGGGCACGGGGATATCCGTGGTCTCGAGCATTTTGAGAAACTCGCGCAGTTTTTCCGGGATATGTTCGTCACTCCACAGGTAGCCGACCGAGGCGTTGTAGCCTTCCTGGCGGCTGCGTGCGGAGATGGCGAAGTTCTCCTCCCAGAAGGCGAAATCCGGGTCCACCTTCCGCGCACGGTCGACGATGCTCTGCTTGAGCCGCCGCGGCAGGGCGTGGCCCATGTCTATCATTACCCCGTCGATGCTGAAGTTCTTCTGATAATGCGGGATGATGTTGATGATGGTGTTCCACAGGCCCCGATTCTCGTTTTCGATCTGCGCCAGGCGCGAATCGTAGATGCGAATGGTGTTGTACGCGATGTAATCGAAGCTGTGATGTTCGTACAGCTTCAGGTAGGTGACGTCGTTCCATGGCGGCTGCACATCATCGGGAGGCCAGTCGGCAAAGGCGCCGGGAATGCGCACACGGCTGCCGTCTTCCATCAGGCCGATCATGCGGTCGCCTTCCTGCACGATTTCAAGGGGCATGTCCTTGAAGAGATTGCGATACGCCATGCCGGGAGGAGGCAGCGCCGCGTGGTCGTTGCGCCGCACGCGCTGGTTGATGACCTGCAGTTCCTCCTCGCTGAAGCGGGGATTGCCGTAACCGTCGGGATGCTCCTCGCTGCGGTCGGGAATGTCGGCGTCTATCCAGTAGAACCAGTTCGGATGATCCAGGATCCACTCGGAGTCCTTTGACGCAGTGCGGAACACGAACTCCATCACCACGCGCATGCCGAGGCGATGGGCGGCTTCGACGAAGGCGGCGAATTCCGCCTCGACGCCCTGTTCGTGGAAGGGTTCACCCAGTCGCTCGTCGAGCTTGTAGGGATTGCGGATGGCGTACGGGGAGCCGAGGGATCCCTTGTTGCCGTCGCTGCCGATGGCTGTGACGGGCAGCAGGTGAATCGTGTTGACACCCATTTTCTTCAGGTACGGCAGCTGCACGATGGACTTGAGGAAGGTGCCGGTTTCACGGAGTCCGCCCGCGAGGTCATCGAGTCCCACGCGGCCGTCGCCATCGTGATCCCAGGCGGAAGTGAGGCGGGTGAACATGTTGTACACCACGGCGTCTTTCGTCCACTCCCCGGCGGAGCCGAGCATTTCCGGGGCCTCGTCCTCATGCGAGAGAATGGCATCCATGCCCGCACGGAAAAACGCGGCGGGATTGACGGTGACGACGCGGTCACCTTCCGGTGAAACGGGATTCACCCACAGCGAGGGCACGCGGTATTCGTGGCCCGCGAACTGCTCTTCCATTTCCGCGACGCGGTCGCGCAGCGTTTGCAATGCGTTGATCATAGGCTTACCCGTTCAGCTTCCTTTCTGAATCCGTTCCCGTGAAAATGTCCCGTGCGCTGCCGTCAGTCGACGAAGTACTCGGCGACCTTGTACAGGTCGGGATCGAGTTCCTTGATGGCACCGGAGATGTCGTTGATGTCGATGTCGACGATTTTGTTGCCCTGCAGGGCGACCATGCGTCCGAAACGCTGTTCGTGCACCAGTTCCGCGGCGCGCACCCCGTAGCGCGTGCCGAGCACGCGGTCGAAGGCTGTGGGAGAACCGCCGCGCTGAATGTGTCCCAGCACGGTGTGGCGTGTTTCGAAACCGAGGCGGTCTTCAATCTCATCTGCCAGCACTTTTGCCACGCCGCCGAGCATCACGTGTCCGAAGGCGTCCTTTTTCATGCTGGAGAGCACATAGCTGCCGTCCTCGTCCGTCGCCGCTTCCGTCGCAACCTTTGCGCCTTCGGAGACGACGACGATGCTGAAGTTCTTTCCGGTGTCGTGACGGCGCTGAATCTGCGCGCAGACGTCCTCGACACTGAAGGGATGCTCGGGCACGAGAATGACGTCTCCGCCGCCCGCCACGCCCGCGTACCAGGCGATCCATCCGGCATGGCGACCCATGACCTCCACCACCAGCACGCGGCTGTGGCTTTCGGCCGTCGTGTGCAGGCGGTCGATGGATTCCATCGCGACGTTGACCGATGTGTCGAAGCCGAAGGTGAAATCCGTGCCCATCAGATCGTTGTCGATGGTTTTGGGAACACCGACGAGCTTGACCCCGGCTTTCGCAAGCTTGACGGCCACGCCGAGCGTGTCTTCGCCTCCGATGGGAATCAGCGCGTCGAGCCCGTTCTTCTCAAAGGTTTCGAGCGCCTGCTGCTCGCCGTTCTCGACCTTGTAGACGTTCGTGCGGGAGGTACCGAGAATGGTGCCGCCGCGGTGCAGAATGCCGCTGACCTCCTCGCGTCCGAGCGGCATGGTGATATTCTCCAGCACACCCTTCCATCCGTGACGGAAGCCGATGGTTTCGTGGCCGAGTTTCAACGATGCGCGCACGACGGCGCGGATAACCGGATTCAGGCCGGGGCAGTCGCCGCCGCCCGTAAGCACCCCTATCTTCATATGTCTGTACCTTCTGATGGTAGAGTGTTTGCGTTACATGTAAAATAGTGAATCAGAGGGACAGTGTACAGGGGGTGTCCCGCCTTCGGGGATTGCGTGCCTGCGGCACGCGTATTTGTCCCACTGTGCGGGACGTATTTATCCCGCCGTTGGCGGGATGTATTTGATCACCTTCGTGATCGTATTTGCTTCGCCTCCGGCGAAGCGTATTCGACGCGCGCCGCAGGCGCGCAACGACGTTCCGCGCAGCGGGACAAATACATCCCGCCGCAGGCGGGATAAATACGTCCGCCGCAGGCGGACAATTACACAGATTCTCGCTATTTTACATGGCTAATGACTGACCGATACAACGACATACTCGACACCGCGATGCGCGCGGCGCGGGAAGCGGGAAAAATCCTGCTGCATCACCTGGGCGACCTGCGCGAAATCGAGGTGAAAAACAATCAGCCGTTCAATCTCGTCACGGAGGCGGATAAAAACAGCGAGCGCTGCATTGTCGAGCGCATCCTGGCGGACTTCCCCGACCACGCCATCCTGGGCGAGGAAAGCGGGGCCCACGCAGGCGAGGCACCCTACCGCTGGATCATCGATCCGCTGGACGGCACGACGAACTTCACGCACGCTTTCCCCATCTTCAGCATATCCATCGCTGTCACGCATGAGAGCCAGCTGATCGTCGGTGTGATTTACGATCCGGTGCGCGACGAAATGTTTCACGCCAGCCGTGGCGGCGGCGCGTTCCTCAACGGCGCGCCGATCCGCGTGTCCGAGGCGTCCTCTATCGAGAAGGCCATGCTGGTGACGGGTTTCCCTTATAACATCCGCGAGAACCCGAATTACTGCTATGAACGATTCATCGCTTTCCTGAAAGAAGCCCAGGCAATTCGCCGGCTCGGCAGTGCGGCGCTCGATTGCGCGTACGTGGCCGCGGGACGCCTCGACGGCTTCTGGGAAGTGTCGCTGCAGCCGTGGGACAAAGCGGCGGGCGAGCTGCTGATCGAAGAGGCCGGGGGACGCGTCTCCGGTTTCCAAGGCCAGAAACACGACATGTATGAACTGCCTTTCCTCGCCAGCAACGGACGCATTCACGATGAAATGCTGCGTGTGCTCGAGGAGGCGAAATCTGTAACGATAACCGTGACCGGCGCCCCGGGCGCCGCATCCCGTGACTGAAACAGGAGCTGCTCCATGAGCGTACTCATCGTCGGATCCGTCGCACTCGACTATCTCGAAACCCCCTTCGGCAAAATGGAACAGGCACTCGGCGGCTCCGCCACCTTCTGCTCCATCGCCGCCAGCTATCTTACCGAAAACGTGCGCTTCGTCGGCATCGTCGGCGGCGACTTTCCGCAGAAGCACATCGATTACCTGACCTCGCGCAACGTGGACCTGCACGGACTCGTGCGCATCGAGGACGGAAAGACTTTCAGCTGGGGCGGACGCTATCACGAGGACATGAACACACGCGACACGCTGTACACCGAACTCGGCGTATTCGAAGACTTCCACCCCGTCATCCCCGACGACTGGAAAAAGAGCGAGTACGTGCTGCTCGGCAACATCCACCCCTCCCTGCAGATGGAAGTGCTCGAACAGATCGAGGAGCCGAAGCTGGTGGTCTGCGATACGATGAATCTCTGGATCGACATCAGCCTCAAGGAACTCAAGGCCGTCATCAAGCGCGTCAACGTGCTCATTCTCAACGACGAGGAAGCCCGCATGCTGACCAAAAAATCCAACCTCATCGAGGCGGGAAAGAAAATGCTGCGCATGGGACCCTCCGTTGTCGTCATAAAGAAGGGCGAGCACGGCGCCGTGCTGATGTCCAAGGACAGCTATTTCACCGTCCCCGCCTTCCCGCTCGAGGCAATCAAGGATCCCACCGGCGCGGGTGACACCTTCGCCGGCGGTTTCATCGGCTGGCTCGACCGCACGGGCGATGTCAGCGTCGCCAACATGCGCAAGGCCGTCGTCTACGGCAGCGTCCTCGCCTCGCACTGCGTCGAAGAATTCAGCATCGAAGGCATCCGTTCCCTCACCGAAGAACAAATCGCCGAACGCTTCAACACATTCCGCTCCATGAGCACCTTCTGACCGCATACACAGATTGAATCCCCTGTGATTTCGTCTCTGTGTAATCCGCGTAATCTGATATTGAAGCCTCTGTGCAATCTGCGTAATCCGCGTAATCTGATATTGAAGCCTCTGTGTTATCTGCGTAATCCGTGGTAAAACATCTGCGTAATCCCCCGGTCATATCCCTCACCCCCTCCTCCCTCCGCTTCCTCGATCAGACGCGGCTTCCGGCGGAGGAAATCGTGGTGGAAACCGCGGATTACCGCCGGGTGCTCGAAGCCATCCGCGCACTCCGCGTTCGCGGCGCACCGCTGATCGGGATCGCCGCGGCCTACGGGGTCACACTCGCCGCCCGAGAACTGTTCGCAACGACATCTTCCGATCCGCATGCGCAGCTTCGCGTGGTCTGCGACCAGTTCGCCGCCACGCGGCCGACGGCCGTCAACCTCTTCTGGGCGCTCGAGCGCATGCGCGGCATCATCGACCGGACGGCCGACGCCGCGGGACTCGTCTCCGCGCTGGAGACTGAGGCACGAATACTGCACGAGGATGACGCCCGACGCTGCGCTGCCATCGGCCGGCACGGCATGGAGGTCCTTCCCGGAAGTGGCGGCGTCATCACGCACTGCAACACGGGCGCACTGGCCACAGGCGGAGACGGCACGGCCTTCAGCGTCTTGCGTGCCGCCCATCGCGCGGGAAAGAACATCCACGTGTTCGCCGACGAGACGCGTCCCCTCCTGCAGGGCGCACGGCTGACGATGTGGGAACTGAAGCGCGCCGGCATTCCGTCCACGCTCATCACCGACAGCACTGCCGCGATGCTCATGCGCCAGGGTCGCGTGCAGGCAGCGATCACCGGCGCCGATCGCATCGCCGCCAACGGTGACAGCGCCAACAAGATCGGCACGTACGGACTCGCCGTTGCGGCCCGGCATCACGGTATCCCTTTCTATATCGCCGCCCCCCTGTCGACGGTGGATATGGACATCGCCTCGGGCGGGGACATTCCCATCGAAGAGCGTGCCGCGGAGGAAATCACCGACTGGGGCGGCCGGCGCATCGCGCCCGAAGGCGTTCCATGCTACACGCCGGCCTTCGACGTCACTCCCGCCGAACTGATCACGGGCATCGTCACCGAGCGCGGAATTTGTGCCCCGCCATTCGATGAAACACTGCGGGCCCTTTTCCCGTAGGAACATTCTGACCGCATGATCGTCAAAACCGAATGCATAGTGCTGCGCAGCATGAAATACGGCGAAACCAGCCGCATTCTCACGCTGTATACCCGTGACTACGGCCGCATGAGCGTTATCGTCAAGGGCGCGCGCAGCAGCAAGGCGAAATACGGCGCGGCGCTGGACCTGATGAGCCGCAGCGCCGTGGTCATTTACACGAAGGAGCAGCGGGAGCTGCAGCTGCTCACCCAGGCAGACCTCATCGAGCAATACCGTCGCATCGTCGACGGTGCGGACCGCCTGATGTACGGGTTCGCGGTACTGGAATTTCTCTATGCGACCGTGCATGGCGAAGAGGCGCACGAGGAGCTGTACGACGTGCTGCTGCACGCGCTCGAGGCGCTGAATATGCAGGACGCGCGCCCGGCCAACGTCCTGCTGCACTACCTGTTCCGTCTGTCCACTGCAATGGGATTCGGTCTCGACGCAGAGCATTGTGGCCGATGCCGGGCCTCTTTCGCCGAAGAGCAGGCACTGCAGGGGAAGGCCGCGTTCTCGCTGAGCAACGGCGGTTTCACCTGCGCCGGCTGTCCCCCGGCCCCCGACAGCGTGGAATGC